>JAJZTO010000331.1 GCA_021848865.1 Myxococcales bacterium | reverse complement strand
CCGGCCGGAGCAGCCGACGACGAGCCTCACCATAGGGACCCACGGGTTGGCGCACCGTGGAGCGGACCATACGGATTCCCAATGTCGCAAAAGCGCCCGCCGCGCCTGGGGATCGGGCGCGCGGCCCGGGCGGCGCGGGTCAGGCCCGCCGGTCCCGCTCCTCCGCCTCCAGCGCGGCGCGCAGCGCCTCCAGCGCCGCGTCGTCCTCGGAGTAGGCGAGGCCCAGCCGGAACTCGTCGCTGCCCGGCGCGCCCTGGTAGCCGGCGCCGCGGTAGTAGACCGAGAGGCGGCCGCGCTTCGCGCCGCAGTGGTGCTCCACCGCGTAGCGGAGGCCGGTGGCCTTCTCGCGCACGGCCGCCAGCGCGGCCCGGGCCCGGTCGTCGAGCGTCACGGCGGCGGAGGAAAGCACGCGGGCGGCGCGCCGGCAAGCGTCCCGGCGCTCCGCCCGCCCGCCCTCCGTCCACCGCCCTCCGCCCTTGTCGAAAACCGGCCCGGGGGATATTCCCCGGGGCCATGCCCGTCTCCGTCGAGTCCGGAACCACCCTGCCCTTCGATCGCTTCTGGCGCTGGCTCAAGCACCACGCCAACTGCATCGTCCGGGCCGGCACGGCCGACACCTGGCTGCTCGACCAGGAGGCCTTCCACTGGCACCTGGAGGAGGACGACCAGCGCAGCCCGGTGGTCCAGCTGGTCTGGGGCAAGCACACGGTGGGCGAGATGGTGCTCGACGTCCGCGACGTGCTCTTCGTCCAGGCCGTGCCCGACCCGGACGGCGGCGAGGGCCACACCCTCTTCGAGCTCATGGGCGGCGCGGGCGAGCCCGGCCCCGTCTACCACTTCCTCCTGGCCCACGGCCTCGACGAGGAGCCGGAGAAGCCGGGGCTGAAGCACTGATGGCCGTGCCCGCGCGGATCGATCCACGCGTTTCGGCGTTGGGCGGGGTCACCAGGGCGGGGACAAGCCCCGCCCCTACAGGACGGAAGTGCCGACGCGACGGGCGTCGGGGTCCGCAGGGGTTCCTGGATCCCACGTCGGTAGGGGCGGGGGTTGGCCCCGGCCGAGGTTGGATCCTCGGCCCTCGCGGTTGCGCCGGGAGTGATTGACACTTCGAGCAAAACTGGGTCCCATGGTCCCGCTCACCTCGCCGGAGGAGGGACGCCGTGCGGCTCCGTTCGCTGCTTCTGCTCCACTGGCCCGCCGCGCTCCTCTCCGCGGGCTGCGGCGACTACCGGACAATTGAGCCGCCGCCACCGCCCCCCATCCCGGTGGTGGGCCAGGTGCAGGACATCGATGGCCTCCCGGTCTCCGGTGTCATCGTCGCCGCTGGCGATTCCGGTGTCTTCGATCGCGCGACCACGACGGACGCCGATGGGCGGTTCCTCCTCTGGGCGAAGCGCCTCCCCTACGACCTGGCGGTGGTCGCCTCAGCGTCGGGGATCGTCGAGCGGGCCACGGTCTACCGCGACGTCACCCGAACCGATCCGATGGTGGTCGCCATCCCGGCAACGGGACATGCGCCCTCCGGTGCACGGTCCGCCACCCTGACGGGAACGATCGCAGCGGCGTGCGGCGCGGCGCCTTGCCCAACGGGCTACGGCATGGGACAGGTCGTGTTCGAGCCAGGTCCCGGCATTCACTTCCTCCTCCCGCCGTGGACCGGCCCGGTCGCCTACCTGTTGTCGTTGACCTGGGGCGGGCCGGCCACGCTCTCCGGCCACGTCCACGCGCTGACCTCGGTCCAGTCCACCCTTGGGTCTCCGGTGGAGTACTGGTATGGCACGGAGCCGGCCACCGTCACCGACGGAGCGCCCACCACGGTCGACCTGCCCCCGCTCCAGCCCACCGAGACCGCGCCGCTCACCGGCACCATCGCGGTGCCCGCGGGCGCCACCGCAGACTACATCTTCCTGTGGCACTCCCTCGCGAACTCAACCTGGATCGTTCTCGCGCGCGGGGATCCGGTCTCCTCTGCGACCTTCGCGTACGACGTTCCCGCGATTGGCGCCGTCGGGACGGGCATCGAGGTCACCGGCACCGCTGCCGGCGGAGAGGTCCTGCACGCCGGCTGGAGCTTCGTCCGTCCGGGGAGCACCGGCCTGACCGTCGAGCTCCGGCCGGCCCCGGTGCTGCTGGAACCGGCGGCCGGCGCCACCGGCGTCGGGCCGGGCGTCCGGCTCGCCTGGACGCCGGTCCCCGGCGCGATGAGCGTCGCCGCGCTCGGTTCTGTGCTCATCTACACCGCGAGCGCCGAGACCGTTGTGCCGGACTTTTCCGCTCTCGGTCTCGGCTACCCGGCGGGCGCGGCGGGAACCTGGAGCGTCACGAACGATGGCTGGAACACCACCGTCGACGGCGTCCTCGCCCCGTTGCCGCCCCCGTGGCCCCATTCCTGGTGGCAGTCCGCGTCGCTATCGCGCCCCTTCAGTTTCCGCTGAACCACGTCCCGCGGGTCGGCGTACGGACGGGCTGGACTTCCATCACCCCGCGCGCCCCGCCCGCTCCTCCGGCGGCCGCTGCGCCCGGAAGGCCCGCCACAGCAGGAGGTCGTAGGCGATCTTGAGCCCGCCGGAGACCAGGAAGGGCACGCCCGAGAGCGCCGCGCTGGCGTAGAGCGGCCCGGCGGCGAGCGGCGCGAGCGACGCGCCCACGGTGCGGGCGATGCCGGTGACGCCGGCGGCGGCGCTGCGCTCGGCCGGGTCCACCACCGCCATGGTGTAGGACTGGCGCGTCGGCACGTCCATCTGGGAGATGGAGAAGCGCAGCAGCAGCACCCCGGCGGCGAGCGGCAGCGTCGGCATCAGCGGGACCAGCAGCAGCAGCACGTTGGACGGGAGGTGGGTGAACACCATGGTGTTCACCAGGCCGAAGCGCCTCGCCAGCCAGCCGGCGGCCAGCGCCGAGAGGCCGGCGAGCAGGTTCGCGCCGAAGAGCAGCGCGCCGAGCCACTGCTCCTCCACCCCGAACCGCCGGTGGAACCACCAGGCGACGAAGCTCTGCAGCACGAAGCCGCCGGCGAAGGCGTCGAGCGCGAACAGGCCCGAGAGCCGCGCCACCACGCCGCGCGAGCGGGTGAGCCCCAGGTTCGGCGCCAGGAAGGCCGGCCGGCCGCCGTCGCGCGCCGGCGACTCGGCGCCGGGCGAGAGCCGGCCGAAGAGCAGGAAGAGCAGCCCGCCCAGGACCGCGTAGGCCAGCGCCACGTCCTGGTAGGCGGCGAGCGGCGCGACCCCGACGCGCTGGAGCCCCGCCGCCATCCCGCCCCCCACCAGCGCGCCCAGGGCGGTGGCGAGCGAGCCGGCCAGCGCGTACCAGGCGAAGGCGCGGGTGCGGGCGCCGTCGGGCAGCGCCTGCGACAGCGCCGCCTGCTCGATGGCCAGGAACGGGCCGACCTCGTTGCCGGCCGGGCTGATGATGCCGGCGGTGGCGGCGGCGAGGAGCAGCCAGAAGCTCCGCGTCCCGGCGAAGAGCAGCCCGGCGAGCAGCATCATCACCGACCCGAGCCGGAGCATGGCGCGGCGCCCGGCCCGGTCGGCGCGGGTGGTGATCCAGAGCGAGAGGACGGTGTCGCCGGCCAGGGTCAGCGTGAAGAGGAGGCCGACGCGCTCGCTGGAGAGGCCGGCCGCGGCGAGGTGCAGCGCCAGCACCACCGAGAGCAGGCCGTAGGCGAAGAGCCGGACCGAGCGGGTGAGGAAGAGCAGCGCGACGTCGCGGCGCGCGGGGAGCACGAGATCG
>JAJZTO010000330.1 GCA_021848865.1 Myxococcales bacterium | reverse complement strand
ACGGGCGTCGGGATCCGCATGGCATCCTGGATCCCCTGTCCGTAGGGCGGGGGCTTGTCCCCCGCCCAGCGCCCGGATCACGGCCTGGCCGCCGGCCGGGGACGAGCCCCGGCCCTACCAATCGGGTCGACGCAAGCGAGCGCGGCCGTCAGCCCTCGGTGGCCGGCACCAGCCCCTCGCCCTCCACCGGGACCGCCGGCGGCGGCGTGGAGGCGGCGGCGCGGCGCCGCTTGAAGCGCTGGTGGACCTCGAAGGCGAAGTTGTCGAGGACCTCGGGATCGATGGGGTCGCCGTTCAACGAGAGGGACAGGGAGAGCAGCCCCTCCTTCTCGGCCACGTGGCAGAACTGCGCCTCGGCGATCTTGTTGGGCATGCACTCCAGCGGCCCCACGCTCACCGTGGCGTCGATCTCCCGGTTGCGCCAGGCGCGGACCGGCACGCCGATGGTGAGCGGGGTCTCCACCTCCAGCTCCTCGCGGACGTAGTCGGAGGCGGCCTGGAAGACCTCGGGGATGGTGGCGTGGGCCGGCCAGCCCAGCGGGCCGGCGGCCTCGTGGTGGGTCACGGCGAAGAGCCGCTTGCGCACCCAGTGCTCGACGCGGTCGGGGATGCTCGACTTCAGCCCGCGCTTGTGGGCGATGTAGTCGGAGTACTGGAGGTACTCGGAGACCGGCTCCAGCTTGGCGCGGATCCCCCGCTTCTCCAGCGCCCGGGCCACGAAGTCGTTGGCGAACGGGTCGGAGCGCACGTAGATCTCGCCGACCACCAGGACGTTCGGCACGTCGCGCTTCCCCTTCACCAGCGCCAGCTCGCGGGCGAAGCGCCCCACCAGCCCCGGGATGCCGTAGCCCCGGCCGGTGGCCGCCTCGTAGAGCACCTTGGCCGGCGAGAGGTCGCCCGCGGCCGCGGTCTCGATGAGCCGGACGAGCTGGGCGGCGTAGCGCCGGTGGATCGCCTCGGCCGCCCCCTCCTCGGTCTCCACCGGCCGGACGTCGTGGAGCGCGTCCTCGAGGATGCCGAGGGCGGTGAGGCCGGTGAAGACGATGGCCGAGAAGCCGGAGGGCAGGCCGGCGAAGTAGTCGCCGAAGGGGGGCGACCAGATGCCGACGCGGCTCCCCCAGCCGAGCCGGTCGAGGATCAGGTGGTGCAGGTCGCGGTAGGCGCCGAAGCGGCAGGGGCCGCAGGAGCCCGGCATCAGGAACAGGAACTTCTCGTCGGTGTCCTTCGCCGCCTCCAGCCGCTCCAGCACGCTCCCCAGCGTCACCGTCAGGGGGAGGCACTCCTTGCCCGAGGTGTGGCGCCGCCCCTGGCGCAGGGTGTCCCGGGTCGGCAGCGGCAGCACCTCGGCCGGGACGCCCAGGCCGCGGATGGCGGCGGCGGCGGCGTGGGTCTCCGGCCCCATGGGCGGGATCAGCACCCGCTCCTTGCGCCGGATGATGTCGGTGATGCGCTGCGGCCGGACGTGGAGCCGGCGGTGGTCCTTGGGCTCCTGGCGCGAGGCGGCCCGCAGGTCCTCGCGCACGCAGTGGAGGAAGGCCTCGACCCGGGTCTTGGTGCCGGCGTCGCCGGAGTGGCCGTCGGTCTCGATGATGGCGAAGGGCTTCCCCTCCATCAACCAGGCGTAGGTGTGGACGGTGAAGCTGTCCGGGCCGCAGGAGTAGTTGGAGCAGAAGATGCTGTAGAGGCCCGGCACCCGGCGCACGTGCCAGGCGGCGCGCAGGATGCGCTGGCTGTAGCCCCAGAAGACGTCGTCGAAGACCGGGGCGTCCTCCGGCACCGGCAGGCAGTCGACCGGGATGGCGATGGAGCCCTGCTCCCGGAGGATGGCCGGGACGTTGGAGTTCAGGACGTCGTTGTGGATGGTGTAGCTGCGCCCCAGCACCACCACCGGGGTGACGCCCTGCTCGGCGCAGAAGTCGAGGGCCCGCCGGCCGGAGGCGAGCAGCGCCGCGTCGAAGGAGAGCTGGGCCGCGCGCGCCGCCGCCCAGGCCTCGCGCCAGGTGGCCTCGCGCTCCACGCCCAGCTCGGCGGCCAGCTTCTGGCAGGCCGCGAGGAAGACCGGGGACTCGAGCATCCCCTCGCCCATGTCGACGACCGGGGAGACGATCTTCGGCGCCAGGCCCGGGCCCAGGTCCCACTTCAGCATGTCGGGCGCGCCCTGCACGATGGGGCAGACCGTCGAGTAGCGCTCCTGCCGCACCCGGGGGATCTCCCGGAGCATGGGCAGGAACAGGTAGTCGGGCCCGCCGCCGGCCATGTCGGCCACCAGCCCGTGGTACTGCTGCATGGGCGCGCAGAAGGGGACGTTGGCCTCCTCGATGCCGCGCTTCAGCGCCTTGCGGTCGGCGCCGGTGGCCACGGCGAGGTCGAAGCCCATCCGGTGCAGGTAGGTGGCGAAGAAGGGGAAGAGCCCCTTGAGCTGGAACTCGTCGGTGACCGCCACCACCGGGTTGCCGCGGCGGACGCTCACCTGCTCGATGATGCGCTGCACCGCCTCGGCCCGCTCCCGGAAGGGGTCGGGCGAGAGGTCGGGCAGCTTCTTCTTGCGGGTGCCCTTGTCGTAGAGGGAGCAGCCGCCGCCCCAGGTGAAGCGCTGCTTCTCGCCGGCCACCACGGTGGTGAGCCGGTCGATGCGGCACTTGTTGCCGGCGCCGCCGCAGCCCTGGGTCGAGTTGCAGATGAAGCTGTCCTTCTTCTCCACCCGGGCCGCGAGGAAGGTGCGGCCGTCGGCCGGCTCCCGCCCGGCGAGCGGCAGGTCCTCGGCGGCCAGCAGGGCGATGCCGATGGCCCCCATCAGCCCCGGCTTGGGCGGGACGATGACCTCGGCGCCGGTCTGGCGCGCCACCGCGGCGGCCAGCGCGTCGGAGGCGAAGGGCATCCCCTGGCAGAAGATCACCTGGCCCACCGAGCGGCTGCCCTTCACCCGGTTCAGGTAGTTGGCGATCACCGAGTCGTAGATGCCGGCGACGATGCGCTCGCGCTCCACGCCCGAGGCCACCGCCTCGTCGATGATCTCGGCCATGAAGATGGAGCAGTGCTGCCCCAGCGCCACGCCCGAGTCGCTCTGGAGCGCCAGCTGGCCGAGCTGCACCACGCTCTCCACGCCGTTGAAGCGCTTCCCCTGCTCCTCGATGAAGGACCCGGTGCCGGCGGAGCAGGCCTCGTTCATGGCCGCGTCCACCACCCGCCCCTCGGCCAGCCGGATGTACTTCGCGTCCTGGCCGCCGATCTCGAAGATGGTGTCCACCCGCGGCTCGAAGTGCAGCGCCCCGGTGGCGTGGGCGGCGATCTCGTTGAGCACGTAGACCGCGTCGCGCCCGTAGCAGGTGGCGAGCAGGGAGCCGACGATCTCGCGCCCCGAGCCGGTGGCCCCGAAGCCGCGCACCCGGTGCAGCGCCGCCGGGCCGTCGAGGAACTGCTTCATCAGCGCCTGGGCCGCGCCCACCGGGTCGCCGTTGGTGCGCAGGTAGCCCTCCCACAGCGCCTCCCGGGTCTCGAGGTCCAGCGCCACCGCCTTGGAGCCGGTGGAGCCGATGTCGAAGCCCAGCAGCACGTCGCGCGCCCCCTCCCACTCGCGGGCCGGGGGCTCCGGCATGCGCCGCACCCGGGCCAGCGCCGAGGAGAGGGCCGGGATCTTCTCCAGCGTGTGGTCGCGCGCCGGCTCGACGAGCCGGTCCAGCGACGGCACCCGCAGCCCGTGCTCCGAGGCGGTCACCGCCGCGCCCAGGAGATCGGA
>JAJZTO010000329.1 GCA_021848865.1 Myxococcales bacterium | reverse complement strand
CGGGCTCACGCCTGCCCCAGCGCCCGGCGGATGGCGAGCACCTCGGCGAGCAGCCGGTCGGCCATCCCGAAGTCGAGCGAGTTGGGGCCGTCGCTCCTGGCCGTGGCCGGGTCCTCGTGGATCTCGGCGAAGAGGGCGTCGATGCCCACCGCCGCCGCGGCGCGGGCCAGCGGCGCGACGTACTCCCGGTTCCCGGCGGTGGTGTCGCCGCCGGCCCCGGGGAGCTGCACCGAGTGGGTGGCGTCGAGGCAGACCGGCACGCCCAGCTCCCGCATCATCACCAGCGAGCGCATGTCCACCACCAGGTTGCCGTAGCCGAAGGTGGCGCCGCGCTCGGTGAGCAGCACCTCCCCGTTCCCGGCGTCGCGGCACTTCTGCACCGCGTGGCGCATGTCCCGGGGCGCCACCATCTGCCCCTTCTTCACGTTCACGCCGCCGCGGGCGTGGCGGGCGCAGGCCGTGACCAGGTCGGTCTGGCGGCAGAGGAAGGCCGGGACCTGGAGGACGTCCACCACCTTCCCCACGGCTTCCGCCTGCCAGGCCTCGTGGACGTCGGTGAGGCAGGGGAGCCCGGTCTCCTTCTTCACCTTCTCGAAGATGGCGAGCCCGGCCTCCAGCCCCACGCCCCGGAAGCTCTTCCCCGAGGTGCGGTTCGCCTTGTCGAAGCTGGCCTTGAAGACCGTGGGCAGGCCGTGCTTCTCGCCCAGCACCTTCACCCGGCGGGCGTGGGAGAGCGCCTGGGCCTCCGACTCGAGGACGCAGGGGCCGGCGATGAGGAGCAGCCGCTCCCCGTCTCCCACCGGGTAGCCGCCGATGCGCGCGTGGATCATCGCGCGATTGTAGCCCGGGATCGCGCCGGGCGCCGAGCGATCGGCCGCGCCCGGCGGCCCGGCCGGCGCCTCCCCGGGAGGCCTCCGCGGGGGCGGGGGGACGCGCTAGGCGTTCTTCCCCACCGGCAGCTTGGTGACCTCGGCGATGTCCTTCTGCCGGGCGTCGCGGTACCGCAGCGCCGCGGCCACGAAGCCGGCGAAGAGCGGGTGCGGCGTCGCCGGCCGCGACTTGAACTCGGGGTGGAACTGGCAGCCCACGAAGTGCGGGTGGTTGTTCAGCTCGATCATCTCCACCAGGCCGAGGTCCGGGTTCACGCCGCTGAAGATCATCCCGGCCGCCTCGAACTGCGCCCGGTAGCCGTTGTTGAATTCGAAGCGGTGGCGGTGGCGCTCGTGGATCAGGTCGGCGCCGTACAGCTCCCGGGCCTTGGTCCCCTCCTTGAGCTTGCAGGGGTAGCTGCCGAGCCGCATCGTCCCGCCCTTCTCGGTGACCCCCTTCTGCTCGTCCATCAGGGTGACCACCGGGTGCGGGGTCTTCTCGTCGAACTCCAGCGAGTTGGCGCCGGCCATCCCGAGCACGTCGCGCGCGAACTCGATGACCGCCATCTGCAGCCCCAGGCAGATGCCGAAGAAGGGCACCTTGCGCTCCCGGGCGTGGCGCACCGCCAGGATCTTCCCCTCGGTGCCGCGGATGCCGAAGCCGCCCGGCACCAGGATGGCGTCCACCGCCGAGAGGGCGGAGAGGTCCCCCTCCTCCAGCTTGGTGGAGTCGATGAACTCGTGGACCACCTTCACGTCGTTGGCGATGCCGCCGTGGGTCAGCGCCTCGTTGAGGCTCTTGTAGCTCTCGTGGAGCTCGACGTACTTGCCCACCACGCCGATGCGCACCTCGCCGCGCTTCGGGTGGGTCACCTTCTGGACGATCTCCTCCCAGCGGTCGAGGCGCGGCGCGCGGCTCCAGATGTTGAAGAGCTCGGCCAGCTTGTCGTCCAGCCCCTCGCGGTGCAGCGTCACCGGCAGCTCGTAGATCGACTTCACGTCGATGGCGGTGAAGACCGCGCTGGCGTCCAGGTTGCAGAAGAGGGCGATCTTGTCCTTCATCTCCCGGGCGATCTCCCGGTCGGAGCGGCACAGCAGGATGTCGGGCTGGATGCCGATCTCCCGCAGCTCCTTCACGCTGTGCTGGGTGGGCTTGGTCTTCAGCTCCCCGGCGGCGGCGATGAAGGGCACCAGGGTGAGGTGGGTGTAGACCACGTTCTCCGGCCCCACGTCGTACTTCATCTGCCGGATGGCCTCGAGGAAGGGCAGCGACTCGATGTCGCCCACCGTCCCGCCCACCTCGACGATGACGATGTCGGCCTCGCCGGCGGCCTCGCGGATCACCGCCTTGATCTCGTCGGTGATGTGGGGAATCACCTGGACGGTCTTGCCCAGGTACTCGCCGCGCCGCTCCTTCTGGATGACGGAGTTGTAGATCCGGCCGGTGGTGTAGTTGTTGCGCCGGGTCATCTTGGCGCGGGTGAAGCGCTCGTAGTGCCCGAGGTCCAGGTCGGTCTCGGCGCCGTCGTCGGTGACGTACACCTCGCCGTGCTGGAACGGGCTCATGGTGCCCGGATCGACGTTGATGTACGGGTCGAGCTTGAGGTGGGTGACCTCCAGCCCGCGGTTCTCCATCAGCGCGCCGATGGAGGCGGCCGCCAGCCCCTTGCCGAGCGAGCTCACCACGCCGCCGGTGACGAACAGGTACTTGGTCTTCTTGGTCCGCTTCACCATGGTCCCTCGCCCCCCTCTGGTCACGCCCCCGCCAGGAGCGCCTGCGCCCTCACCAGGTCCTCCGGCGTGTCCACGCCGAAGCCCCGGTACCTCGTCTCGACCACCCGGATGCGGTGCCCGTGCTCCAGCGCCCGCAGCTGCTCCAGCGACTCCTCGCGCTCCAGCCGCCCCGGCGGCAGCCGGGTGAAGGCCTCCAGGAAGGCGGCCGAGAAGGCGTACATCCCGACGTGGGCCCGGGCCAGCGGGCTCTCGCCCCCCTCGCGCCGGTGCGGGATGGCGGCGCGGGAGAAGTAGAGCGCGTCGCCGTTCGCCGCCGTCACCACCTTGACCACGTGCGGCCGGTCCCACTCCCCCGGCTCCAGCGGCCGCGACAGCGTCGCCATCTCCGCCCGGCCGTCCTGCATGGCGGCGAGCAGCGCCTCGACGGCCTCCGGCTCGATGAGCGGCTCGTCCCCCTGCAGGTTCACCACCACGTCGGCCGCCCCGCTCCTCGCCATCGTCCGCGCCGCCTCGGCCACCCGGTCCGTCCCGGTGGCCGCCGCCCCGGTCATCACCGCCTCGGCGCCGCAGCCCCGGGCCGCGGCCGCGATGCGCTCGTCGTCGGTGGCGACGGCGACCCGGGCCACGCCGCGGGCCCGCGCTGCGCGCTCGGCCACGTGGCAGATGAGGGGCTTTCCGGAGAGGAGCGCCAGCGGCTTCCCGGGAAACCGCGAAGCTCCGTACCGCGCCGGAATGATGACGAAAGCGGTCTTCAACCCGGGGCCACCGAATACGACTTCGGGATCGATCCGTCAACCCGGACCGGAGAAGCGCCGCGATTTCCCCGGGCTACCGGGCGCGGCCCGGCGCGGGGCGGCCGGCGAGCAGCCCCGGCGCCGCCTCGGCCACCGCCGCGGAGAGCCGGCGAGAGGCCACCGGCACCTCGCCGTCCCAGGAGGCGAGCGCCGCGCCGGTGCGGACGTCGGCCTGCACCAGCGCCACGCGGTAGGAGCCGCCGGCGCGCGCCAGCGAGCCCCCCACCACCCGGTCCACCCCCAGCCGGCGCGACAGGCCCGCCAGGCACGGGGCCGAGGCGCCGCAGCCGGCGAGCCGGCCGGCGGCGTCGCGGCCGAGCCGCGCCTCCACCTGCTCCGGCCCCAGCACG
>JAJZTO010000328.1 GCA_021848865.1 Myxococcales bacterium | reverse complement strand
GCAGCTGCGGGCCGAGCTCCAGGCGAGGCGGGGCGCCGGAGCGAAGGGCTGATCGGAGGTGCGGCCCCCGGGGGCCGATCTCCCGGGAACGGCGGGCCCGCCGCAGGCCGCGCTCAACCGAGCGTCGGCATGGCGAGGCCGCCGCCGGCCTTCCCGGATCCCTCCGGCCAGCGGCTGGTGACCGCCTTGGTGCGCGTGTAGAACTTCACTCCCTCGGTGCCGTGGACGTGCAGGTCGCCGAAGAGCGACTGCTTCCAGCCGCCGAAGGAGTAGAAGGCCATGGGGACGGGGATGGCGACGTTGACGCCCACCATCCCGACCTGGACGTCGTGCTCGAAGCGCTGGGCGGCGCTCCCCGAGCCGGTGAAGATCGCCGTGCCGTTGCCGTAGGGGTTGGCGTTCACCAGGGCGATGGCCTCGGCCAGCGTCGCCACCCGCAGCACCACCAGCACCGGCCCGAAGATCTCCTCGCGGTAGACCGTCATCGAGGGGGTGACGCGGTCGAGCAGGGTGGGGACGAGGAAGAAGCCGGCCTCGGCCCCGGGGACCCGCGGGGCCCGGCCGTCCAGCACCGGCCTCGCCCCCTCCGCGAGGCCCGCCGCCACCAGCCCCCGGATGCGCTCGCGGTGGGCGGCGGTGATCACCGGCCCCATGTCCACCCCCTGGAGGGTGCCCGGCCCGACGCGCAGCGCCTTCGCCCTGGCGGCCAGCCGCTCCACCAGCGGGTCGGCCACCTCGCCCACCGCCACCACCGCCGAGATGGCCATGCAGCGCTCGCCGGCCGAGCCGTAGGCGGCCCCCACCAGCGCGTCGGCGGTGAACTCGAGGTCGCAGTCGGGCAGGACCACGGCGTGGTTCTTGGCGCCGCCCAGCGCCTGGACCCGCTTCCCGGTGCGCGCCGCCGTCTCGTAGACGTGCCGGGCGATGGGCGTCGAGCCGACGAAGGAGACCGCGTCCACCCCGGGGTGGGTGAGCAGGGCGTCCACCGCCTCGGCGTCGCCCGGCACCACGTTGAGCACGCCCGGCGGCAGCCCGGCCTCCTGGAGGAGCCGGGCCAGCCGCAGGGAGGTGGAGGGCACCTTCTCCGAGGGCTTCAGCACGAAGGTGTTCCCGCAGGCCAGGGCCACCGGGAACATCCACATCGGCACCATCGCCGGGAAGTTGAAGGGGGTGACGCCGGCGCAGACGCCCACCGGCTGGCGCGTCGCGTGGAGGTCCACGCCCCGGGCCACGTCCTCCGACCACTCCCCCTTGAGCAGGTGCGGGATGCCGGTCGCGAACTCGACCACCTCGACGCCGCGCTGCACCGACCCGGCGGCGTCGGGGAGGGTCTTGCCGTGCTCCTGGCTGACGAGCCGCGCCAGCTCGTCCTTGTTCGCGTCGCACAGCTCCCGGAAGCGGGCCAGGACGCGGGCGCGGCGCAGGGGCGGGGTGTCCCGCCAGGACGGGAGCGCGGCCCGGGCCGCCTCGACGGCCCGGCCCACCGTCTCCCGGCTGGCGAAGGCCACCTGCCGGATCACCTGACCGGTGGCGGGGTCGTGGACGTCGCCGAGCCGCGCACCGGGAACCGGATGCTCGGCGCCGCCAATCCAGGACGCGAGGATGGGGATGGGCATGGAGGTCCCGAAGGGTATGAAACGTCGCGCCGGCGATGCAACCGTCGACCCGTTCGAGACGGGGCGTCGCGCTGACTTGCCGCAGCTCGCCAGGCGTGCGCCCGGGACCGGAGCCAGGGCACGAAGGCGGGGGGCGCCCGCCGGGTGCGTGATATGAGGATCGACGCACCGGCGATCCTGGCTCGGTGCCGCCGGAGGAAGGCCAACCCACGAAGTCCCGCGAACGGGGGAGTTCATGCCCGAGAACGTCAGCCCGCACCGCTGGAAGTTCCACCGCGTCGGAGGCCTGGATCAGGTCTCGCTGGAGACGGCGCAGGACCTGCGGAACCTCGACGCGCTGGACCAGAAGCTCTGGGTGGCGCTCTCCTGCCCGGTGAAGGGGCTGGAGCTGGACGCCCGGACCCTGGAGCTGCTCGACCTGGACAAGGACGGCCGGGTCCGCGCCCCCGAGATCATCGCCGCGCTGAAGTGGTGCGACGCCCGGCTCGCGGACCTGGGCGGCCTGATCCCGGGGAAGCCGGCGCTGGCGCTCGCCGACGTCGACGCCGGGAAGCCGGAGGGGAAGGCGCTCCTCGGCGCCGCCGCGCGCATCCTGGCGGCGCGGAAGAAGGAGGACGCGACCGAGATCACCCCGGAGGACGTGGCGGACCTCTCGGGGGTGTTCGAGGGCACCGACTTCAACGGCGACGGCGTCGTGCCGCCCGAGGCGGCCGGCGACGACGCCGAGACGCGCCAGCTCCTCGCCGACGCCATCGCCTGCGCCGGGAGCGAGCCGGACCGCAGCGGCCGGCCGGGCGTGGACCAGAAGCGGCTCGACGCCTTCTTCGCCGACCTGGCCGCCTACGCCGGGTGGGCGGCGCTGGGGCGGGACCCGGCGGTGGCGGTGCTGGGGGAGCGGACCGGCGCGGTCCACGCGGCGGTGGAGGGGCTGCGCGCCAAGGTGGACGACTTCTTCGTGCGGTGCCGGCTCGCCGCCATGGACCCGCGGGGCGCGGCGCTCCTCAACCGGACCGACGCGGAGTTCCAGGCGCTGGCGGCGAGGGACCTGGCGGGCGGCGGCGAGGTGGCCGCCTTCCCCATCGCCCGGGTGGAGGCGGGCCGGGCGCTGCCGCTCGCCGAGGGGGTGAACCCGGCCTGGGCCGGGCCGGTGGCGGCGCTGCGGGCCGCGCTCGGCGGCCCGCCCGCGCTCGGCGCCGGGGAGTGGGAGGAGCTGAAGGCCAGGCTCGCCCCGGCGCAGGCCTGGCTCGCCGCGAAGCAGGGCGCGGCCGTCGAGAAGCTGGGGCTGCCCCGGGTCCAGGCGCTGCTCGCCGCGGGGAAGGGGAAGGCCGAGGCGCTCCTGGCGCGGGACAAGGCGCTCGAGGCCGAGTCCAACGCCGTCGGCGACGTGGCGCGGATGGTGCTCTACCAGCGCGACCTGCACCGGCTGCTGCGGAACTTCGTCTCCTTCGCCGACTTCTACGATCCGAAGGTGGCCGCCATCTTCCAGGCCGGGACGCTCTACCTCGACGCCCGGAGCTGCGACCTCTGCGTCCGGGTGGACGACCCGGCGGCCCACGCGGCGCTGGCCGGCCTCTCGCGGATGTTCATCGCCTACTGCGACCTGCGGCGGCCCGGCGGCGAGGCCATGAAGATCGCCGCCTGCTTCACCCTGGGCGACAGCGACTTCCTCCGTCCCGGCCGCAACGGCCTGTTCTACGACCGCAAGGGGCGGGACTGGGACGCCACCATCACCCGCATCGTCGAGAACCCCATCTCCATCCGCCAGGCCTTCTGGTCGCCCTACAAGAAGTTCGCGCGGATGATCGAGGAGCAGGTGGCGAAGTTCGCCGCCGCCAAGGAGAAGGAGTCGGACGCCCGGCTGGCCGCGGCGGCCGCGGGCACGACCGCCGCCGCCGCCGACAAGGCGCCGCCGCCGTCGCCGGTGGACGTGGGCAAGATGGTGGGCATCATCGCCGCCCTGGGCGTCGGCGCCGGCGCCATCGGCACCCTGTTCGGCGGCTTCGTCTCCGGCTTCCTCTCGCTCCAGCCCTGGTGGGCGAAGATCGTCGCGGTCTTCGGCGTGGTGCTGGTGATCTCCGGTCCGGCGATGCTCCTGGCCTGGCTGAAGCTCCGGCAGCGCACCCTGGGGCCGGTGCTCGAC
>JAJZTO010000327.1 GCA_021848865.1 Myxococcales bacterium | reverse complement strand
GTAGGAGAGGGTCTCGGCGTAGGTCTGGGGCAGCGCGTAGCCGACGGTGTCGGGGATGTTCAGGGTGGTGGCGCCGGCCTCGATGGTCCGCTCCACCACCTCGGCGAGGAAGGGCAGCTCGGTGCGGGCCGCGTCCTCGGTCGAGAACTCCACGTCGTCGAACTTCTCGCGGGCGAGGCGGACGCCCTCCACCGCCCGCTTGACGATCTCCTCCATCGCCATCTTCAGCTTGAAGTCGCGGTGGATGGGGCTGGTGGCCAGGAAGACGTGGCAGCGCCGGCGGGGCGCGTCGCGCAGGGCGGTCCAGGAGGCCTCGATGTCGCCGCGGTTGCAGCGGGAGAGGCTGGCGACGATCGGCCCCGGCACCTCGCGGCTCACCGCCTGGATGGCCTCGAGGTCGCCCGGCGAGGCGGCGGCGAAGCCGGCCTCGATGACGTCCACGCCCAGCTCGTTGAGCGCCTTGGCGACGCGAAGCTTCTGGCCCAGGTTCATGCTGCAGCCGGGGCTCTGCTCCCCGTCGCGCAGCGTGGTGTCGAAGATGACGACGCGGTCCATGGAAGCTACGCTGTCCTTGCTCGACATGACGGTTCCTCGGGCTCCAGAAGGGGCCGGAGGGGGTCGTCTCTGTCGGGAGGGACCTCTCCGGCCGGGTTCGGCGGAAGAGGTCTCGGCGCAGCTAGCCCGGCCGGGACTCTCCCGCCAGGCGAAGAAGTCGATGCTGGCTGCGTACGAAAGACACTGAACGGGTGAGAGTAGCCGCGGGGCGCACCTGCGTCAAGGCTCGGGACCGGGCGGGACCAGCCCCGCCCCTACGGGTCGGCGGGGCCGGGGCTCGTCCCCGCCCAGCGGACACGGGACCCAGGATTGCTCTCCTGTAGGGCCGGGGCTCGTCCCCGGCCGGCCGGCCGCCTAGAACGGCGGCGTCGCCTCGCGCCGCAGCAGCTCGGCGAAGGCGTCGAGCGGCATCGACTGGAGATCCGCCCCGCCGTGGCGCCGGGGCGAGACCGCCTTCGCCTCGACCTCCTTCTCCCCGACCACCAGGGCGAAGGGGATCTTGGCCAGCTGGGCGTTGCGGATCTTGGCGCCGAGCTTGTCGGAGGAGTGGTCCAGCTCGACCCGCCAGCCCTGGGCCGCGAGCCGGTCGGCCACCTCCCGCCCCCAGGCGTCGAAGCGGTCGGAGACGGTCAGCACCCGCGCCTGCACCGGGGCCAGCCAGGCCGGGAAGGCGCCGGCGTAGTGCTCGGTGAGGATGGCGATGAAGCGCTCGAAGGAGCCGTAGACGGCGCGGTGGATGACCACCGGCCGGTGCTCCCGGTTGTCGTCGCCGGCGTAGGAGAGGTCGAAGCGCTCCGGGGCGGCGTAGTCGAGCTGGATGGTGCAGGTCTGCCACTTGCGCCCCAGCGAGTCGGTCACCACGAAGTCGATCTTCGGCCCGTAGAAGGCGCCGTCGCCGGGGTTCAGCTCCCAGGGCAGCCCCAGCCTGTCGAGGGCCGCGCGCAGCGCCCCCTCGGCCTTGTCCCAGAGGGCGTCGTCCCCCACCCGGTCGGCCGGGTTCGGCGGCCGGGTCGAGAAGCGCAGCGTGAACTCCAGGCCGAAGGCGCCGTAGACGGTCTTCATCAGCCCGGTGATGCGCTCCACCTCGTCGGGGATCTGCGACTCCATGACGAAGATGTGCGAGTCGTCCTGGGCGAACTGGCGGACGCGGGTGAGGCCGCCGAGCGAGCCGGAGAGCTCGTTGCGGTGCAGCACGTCCACGGTGAAGTAGCGGACGGGCAGCTCCCGGTAGCTGCGCCGCGCCATCTTGTAGATGAGGTAGTGGGACGGACAGTTCATCGGCTTGAGGCTCATGCTGAGCCTCTCCTCGACCGGGAGCGACGGGTCCGACTCCTTGTCGAGCACCAGGAACATGTTCTCCCGGTAGACGCCCCAGTGGCCGCTCTGCTCCCAGAGCCGCTTGTGGAAGAGCAGCGGCGTCTTCACCTCCTGGTAGCCGTTGCGCGACACCAGCCGGCGCATGGCGTCGGCGAGGAGGTTGTAGAGGGTGGTCCCGTGCGGCAGCCAGAAGGCGCTGCCCGGCGCCACCTCGTGGAAGGCGAAGAGGCCGAGGGCCGGCCCGAGCTTGCGGTGGTCCCGCTTCTTCAGCTCCTCGAGCCGGGCCAGGTGCGCCTCGAGCGCCTTGCGGTCGAAGAAGGCGGTGCCGTAGATGCGCTGCAGCATCGCGTTCTTCGCGTCGCCCCGCCAGTAGGCGCCGGCCACGCTCATGAGCTTCACCACGCCGATGCGGCCGGTGCTCGGGCCGTGGGGCCCGAGGCAGAAGTCCACCCAGCCGCCGTGCCGGTAGAGGGTGAGGGTCTTCGCGCCCTTGCGGGCGATGTCGCCGATGATCTCGACCTTGTACTTCTCGCCGAGCCCGTCGAAGAGCGCGACCGCCTCCTCCAGCGACACCTCCTCGCGGACGAAGGGCAGGTCGGCGGCGATGGCCTCGTTGGTGGCCTTCTCGATCGCTTCCAGGTCCTCCGGGGTGAAGGGCTGGGCGCGGGCGAAGTCGTAGTAGAAGCCCTCCTCGATGGAGGGGCCGATGGTGACCTGCGTCCCCGGGTAGAGCTTCTGCACCACGCTGGCCATGACGTGGGCCGCGTCGTGGCGCGCCACCTCCAGCGCCTCCGGGCTCTTGGTGGTCACCACCTCGAGCCGGGCGTCGCGGTCGAGGGTGCGGGAGAGGTCCACCGGCTCGCCGTCCAGCTTGGCGAAGTAGGCGGCCTTGGCCAGCCCCGCGCCGATCGACCCCTTCACGAAGTCGAGGATCCGCGTGCCGCGCGGCGCCTCCTTGGCGCTGCCGTCCGGCAGGGTCACCTTCACGACGTCGGCCATGTGCGGCTCCAAAGGAAACGGGGGGGCCGGCTGCGGCGGCCCCCCCGGATCAATAGGCCCGGTCAGGATTGAACTGACGACCCCTACCGTGTCAAGGTAGTGCTCTACCACTGAGCTACGGGCCTGCGAAGCGGTGCCGTTCTATCCGCGCCGGGCCGCCGGTGTCAACGAACCGGTTGCCTCACGGCTCGGGGGCCGCCTCCCCGTGCACGCTCCCGAGGAAGTAGCGGAAGTACTGGACCCAGGAGACCGCCACGCACTGGGCCGCCACCAGCCCGGCGGCGGCGATCCACGGGGCCATCCGGCCCGCCGGGGCGCCGAAGTCCACCGCCAGCGCCAGGAGCGCCGTGACCGCGAGCCCGAAGGTCGCGTACTTGCCGATCCGGGTCGGCGCCACCGGCACGTAGCGCCCCGCCGCGTAGAGCCAGGCGGCGCCGGCGAGCTGGGCCAGGTCGCGGGAGGCGTCCAGCACCGGCAGCCACATGGGGAGCCGGCCCCGCGCCGCCAGCGCGAAGAGGGCGCAGGCCGAGAGCACCTTGTCGGCGATGGGGTCGAGGATGGCGCCGAGCCGGGAGCGCTGGTCCAGCGCCCGCGCCGCAAGCCCGTCCAGGAGATCGGTGGCCGCGGCCAGGGCGAAGGCCCCCACCGCCCGCGGCACGTCCCCCTTCACGTAGAGCCAGAGGAAGATCGGCGCCAGCACCAGGCGCAGGCCGGTGAGCAGGTTGGGGATGGTGAGGATGGCCCCCACGCCGCCATCCTACCGCGAGGCGTCGCGTTCCCGGTTCCAGGCCTCGAAGTCGTCGGCGCGGGCCGGGGAGAGCGCGAAGGCGGTGGGCTCGCCGGGGCGCCCGTCGGCTCCCACCCGGATCTCCATCATCGCCCCCACCAGCCGCTCCC
>JAJZTO010000326.1 GCA_021848865.1 Myxococcales bacterium | reverse complement strand
CCGGAGCGCCGTCCGCCCGCCGCCCACCAGCGCGAGGCTGAGGGGCAGGTACAGGATCAGCGCCAGGCGCGAGAGGTCGTAGCCCTGCTCGAGGAAGGCCACGGCGACCACGGCCAGCCAGGTCACGAGCAGGGAGCGGGCGATGCGGCCGAGCTCCGCCCCCAGCGGCCGGGTGCGGTAGGTGTCGTACACGCCGAAGAGCCAGCTGGTGGTGAACCAGGCGAGGAGAGAGCCGGCGAGCACGAGGCCGTGCTGGTCCATGGAAAAGCGCACGCCGTACGCAGGCGGGAACGAGGCGCGGAGCTCGAACGCCAGCGGCATCGCCAGGAGGAGCGCACCGGCGTCGAGGAAGCGGAGGACGGCCTCGAGAAGTCTGGAGTGCTCTCTCAGCATCGGATGGACATCCCCCGCGGCTCGAACGCGGTCCTGTTCAGCTTGATCTACGTCCTCCCGCGGGATGTGGGGAGTCGTGCGCCCGGGCGACACGCTGTGGGTTTGCCGTGAACGGGTGACATACATGTACGACCAGTCGCTCTGGGCAGAGAGCAGCATGAACCCCTCGTGACGGGAGGGTGCCGAAAAAGCCGCCGAGTCCTCTCCGGGGCGCGGTCTGGCGCGCAGCGTGTCAGGCTGTCGCACCCCGGGGAAGGCGATATCGAGCCCCGCCGGCGCCCCGGGCAGCGCGGAAGCGGCGCCAGGAACGGGCTGCAGCGGAGCCTGCCCGCGGATCGCGCACCGCCCGGGCTTCAGGCTTGATGCCAATCAAATCCGGCGCGTTCCAGGAGCGCACGCACCTCGTCGTCCGTGGTCTGCCCGAAGCGCTCGTACCAGCTGCCCACGGCGAAGAAGACCTCGGGTTCGACGAGGCAGACCAGCTCGTCCACCTCACGGCGAAGGGACGCGGCGGTCTGCGCGGCGGCCACCGGTGCCGCCACGACCAGGCGGCGCGGCTCCAGCCGGCGGAGCGCCCGGACCGCGGCCAGGGTGGTCCGGCCGGTGGCGATGCCGTCGTCCACCAGGATGGCGGTCCGGCCGGCCAGCGGCGGGAGGGGCCGGTCGCCGCGGTAGGCCCGGACCCGGCGCGCCAGCTCGGCCGTCTCCCGCTCCAGCAGGCCGGCCAGCTGCGCCTCGCCGGCGCCCGCCTCGGCCACGGCCACGTCGTCGAGGACCAGGGCGCCGCCCTCGGCGATGGCGCCGAGCGCGTACTCCGGGTTGCCCGGGGCGCCCAGCTTGCGCGCCACCAGCACCTCGAGCGGCGCGCCGAGCGCGCGCGCCACCTCGAAGGCCACCGGGACGCCCCCGCGGGGCAGGGCCAGGACCACCGGCGCCTCGCCCCGCAGCCCGGCGAGGCGCGCGCCGAGGCGGCGGCCCGCCTCCTCGCGGTCGCGGAAGGGCACGAGCCCGTGGTCCGATGCGCGCGTGCCCCCTCCGCGGGCGCCCCGGCGTGACCGGTCCGCGCCTCCGCGCTAGCGCGCGGCGCGGAAGGCCTCGTCGAAGTCCTCCTGGATGTCGTCGATGTGCTCGATGCCCACCGAGACCCGGATCTGGTCGGGGGAGACCCCGGCCGACTTCTGCTCCTCGGCGCTGAGCTGCTGGTGGGTCGTGGAGGCGGGATGGATGACCAGCGTCTTGGCATCGCCGACGTTGGCGAGGTGGCTGGCGAGCTTCACGGAGTCGATGAACTTCTTGCCGGCCTCGAACCCGCCCCGGATGCCGAAGGTGAACACCGAGCCGAACCCGTTGCGCAGGTACTTGCGGGCGCGCTGGTGGTAGGGGTGGTCCTCCAGGCCGGTGTAGTTCACCCAGGCGACCGACGGGTGCGCCTTCAGCCACCGGGCCAGGGCCAGCGCGTTCTGGCCGTGGCGCTCGCCGCGCAGGGAGAGCGTCTCGAGCCCCTGGAGGAGCAGGAAGGCGTTGAACGGCGAGAGCGCCGGTCCGAGGTCGCGCAGGCCCTCGACCCGGGCCCGGATGATGAACTGGATGTTCCCGAACGGGCCCTTGGGCCCGAAGACGTCGTTGAACACCAGGCCGTGGTAGCCGGGCGAGGGCTCGGTGAAGAACGGGAACTTGCCGCTCCTGGCCCAGTCGAACTTCCCCGAGTCCACGATGACGCCGCCGAGCGAGGTGCCGTGGCCGCCGATCCACTTGGTGGCCGACTCCACCACCACGTCGGCGCCGTGCTCGATGGGGCGCACCCAGTAGCCGGCCGCGCCGAAGGTGTTGTCGACGATGAGCGGGATGCCGTTGTCGTGGGCCAGCTTCGCCAGGGCGTCGAAGTCGGGGACGTTCCCGGCGGGGTTGCCGATCGACTCGACGTAGAGCGCCTTAGTCTTGCCGTCGATGGCCTTCTTCAGGGCCCCGGCGTCGTCGCCGTCCACCAGCTTCACGCCGATCCCGAGGCGCGGCAGCGTCACCTTGAACTGGTTGTAGGTGCCGCCGTACAGCAAGCTGGTGGAGACGACGTTGTCGCCGGCCTGGGCGATGTTGGCGATGGCGATGAACTGGGCGGCCTGGCCCGACGAGGTGGCGAGGGCCGCCACGCCGCCCTCGAGCGCGGCGACCCGCTTCTCGAAGACGTCGGTGGTCGGGTTCATGAGCCGCGTGTAGATGTTCCCGAACTCCTGCAGCGCGAAGAGCCGGGCGCCGTGCTCCGCCGAGTCGAAGGTGTAGGAGCTGGTCTGGTAGATCGGGACCGCCCGGGCGTTGGTGCCGGGCGCCGGCTCCTGGCCGGCGTGCACTTGCAGGGTCTCGAAGCGGGGCTTGCGGTTCGGGGGCAGGGCCATCGGCGTCCTCGGCGCGGGGGTTTCCGTGAGAGTGGAGGGACATCCTATTGGGCGGATGTCTGTCCGTCAAGACGGATGCCCGTCAGGGGCGCCGGGACAAAGAAAAAGCCCCGCCAGCTCTCACGGCTGGCGGGGCACGACTGGTGACCCCTACGGGATTTGAACCCATGTTTTCGACGTGAGAGGCCGACGTCCTAACCGTTAGACGAAGGGGCCACGAACTGCCCTCTACTAACGCACGCGCCTTCTGGAAGTCAACGCGCGCACTGCGGAATTGGCTGGGGGACTAGGATTCGAACCTAGATAGCCAGATCCAGAGTCTGGCGTCCTGCCGTTAGACGATCCCCCAATGTCCCTTGCTCATCTCCTCCGGGGCGCTTCCTTCTTCCCCGGCGTGGTGAGGACGAAGATCCTGACCTCGCCCTTCCATTCGTAGACGTTCAGCCCGTCCCATCCGCCCGGCCTCGCCTCCGGGTTCTCGATGTGGACCGCCCGGAGCCCCGGCTGGTTCACGATCGGCTTCCGCGGGAACCTCGCCGGAGGGTAGACCGCCTTGAAGAACCTGAGCGTGTCGTCGTAGCTCCTCTCGACGCGGTACCGGTACGGCTCCACCGCCCGGGCCCCGTCGGGGAGCGTGGCGCCCGCCACCCTCGCGGCGAGCGCCAGGCCCGGCAGGCCCAGGAAAATCGCCGCGAGCGCGGCCTTATAGCGAGACACCGGGTTCACGGTCAAGACCCGTGTAGCCCGCCCGGGGCAGCGCGTCAACGCCCACCGCGCGCCCGCGCGCGAGCGTTCGCCGGGCCGCTCAGGCGAGGAGCCGGAGGGCGGCGTCGAGCCGCCGGAGCGACTCCTCCTTCCCCAGGATCAGCACCACGTCGTAGATGCCCGGGGAGGCGGTCCCGCCGGTGAGCGCCACCCGCACCGGCTGGGCCACCTTGCCGACGCCCAGCGCCCGCGCCTCGGCGATGCCCTGGAAGAGCTTCTCCAG
>JAJZTO010000325.1 GCA_021848865.1 Myxococcales bacterium | reverse complement strand
TCGAAGACGTCGCTGATGGCGACCAGCGCCCGGCCGTCCGGGAGCAGGGCGAAGCTGCCGTTCCCCGCCACCGGGGCCAGCCGTCCCAGGTCCTCGCCGCCGAGCCCGGCCCGCCGCAGGCCGGCCCGCTCGTCGAGCCCTCGGTCCATGTAGACGAGCGAGCGGCCGTCGGGCGCGAAGCGCGGCGCCGAGACCAGGGCGCCGCGGCGGGTGAGCGGCAGCGGCGAGGTCACCGGCCGCGCCTGGACCGCCTCGAGCTGGGCCCGGTAGCGCTCCCGCAGCGACGCGCCGAACTCCGCCCAGAGCCGGTCGAAGGACTCGCCGAAGTGGCGCTCCGCCAGGGTGTTCATGAAGTAGGGCCACAGCTGCCGCCCCTGGTCCCGCACCAGGGCCCGCACCGCGGCCTCGCCGTACCGCGCCTCCAGGAAGGCCAGGAACCGCCCGCCCAGCAGGTACCAGGCGCTCCCGCGCGGCCAGTCCAGCGGGATGCTCGAGACCACGTCGAGGCCCGGGAGCCCGCCGCCCTGCACCACCTGGGCCCGCGCCCAGGCGTCGAAGAGCGAGCTGGCGTTCCGGCCGGCCCCGGGCCCCGACTCGTGCAGCACCGCCAACCCCTCGGTGAGCCAGGGCGGGCCGAAGGCCGCGGGGGCCAGCACCTTGCCGAAGATCCGGTCGAGGAGCAGCGGCAGGCCGCCGACGGCGTCGAGGTGCAGGACGTGCGTGTACTCGTGGAGCACCAGCGAGTCGAGCCAGTCCCCGTAGTCGTCCAGCTCCGAGAGCGACGGCGGCGGCACGGCGTAGAGCCGCACCACGTCGCGGGGCAGCACCGTGGCCGAGCCGTTGGCGTCGTCGGTGTCGTCGGAGAGCACCACCTCCACCGGCCCGGCCGGCTCGTGGCCGAGCACCGGGGCCAGCGCGTCGTGGGCGCGCTCGCAGGCCACGGCGGTGCGGCGGGCCAGCGGCTCGAGCCCCCGGGGGAAGTGGATCCGGAAGCGGGGCGTGTCGATGGTGCGCCACAGGTAGCGCGGGTCGTGGTCGGACGCGCGCCCGGGCGCGGGCGCCGCCAGCGCCAGGCCCAGCGCCGCGGCCGCCGCCGCCCGCCTCACGCGCCGGTCCGGGCGGAGAGGGCCGGCCCGGGGGCGCGGAGCGGGAGCCGCTCGGCCAGGAAGCGGCGGACCCGGAGCTCGACCAGCTCGGGGTGCTCCAGCAGCCCCATGTGGCTGCCGCCGGCGAGCAGCAGCAGCTCCGAGCCGCGGATGGCCTGGTGCATCTTCAGGGAGAGCTCGACCGGCGTGAAGGTGTCGCGCTCCCCGCCCACCACCAGCGTCGGGACGGCGACCGCGGGCAGGTGCTCCACCGCGTCCTGGGTCTGGGCCGACTCGAGGATGCGGAGCCAGCAGTCGGGATCCACCCGGGAGAGGTCGGAGAGGTAGCGCTGCACGTCCTCGCGGCGCACCAGCGACCGGTTCACCTCCAGCCACAGGCCGGCCTGCAGCACCGGCTCGGTGGGCAGGAGCCGCTCGAAGAAGAAGCGCGCGCCGGCCGGGAAGGCCTGGAGCAGCTCCTTGAGGAGCGGGAAGGCCCGGGCCAGCAGGTCGCTGCCGTGGAAGGTCTCCAGGGGATGGGAGGGGCTCCCCAGCATCAGCATCAGGCCGGCGACGCGCGCCGGGGCGCGGCGGTGGGCCTCGAGCGCCACCTGGACGCCCATGGAGTGGCCGGCCAGCACCGCGTCCGGCTCGCCGGCGGCGTCGAGCACCGCGAGCAGGTCGGAGACGCAGCCGGGCAGGGTGCAGGTGGAGAGGTCGGCGGGGCGGGGCGTCCGCCCGTGGCCCCGGTAGTTCCAGTGGATCACCCGGCGCTCGCGGGCCAGGACCGGGAAGAGCCGCTCCCAGATGAAGCCGGAGCAGCCCACCCCGTCGCTGAGCAGCACCGCCGGAGCGCCGGCGCCGGCCGACCGCCACCAGATGGTCGCGCCGTCGGCCGCGACGACGGTGCTCTCGAGGACCTCCATCCCCACCCTCCGAACGCCGCGCTCCGCGGCCTCCTTCGATGTAGAAGGATAGGACGGTGGAGTAGACTTCGGCAACGCAGGGCGGAGGCGAGCGTGCACCACGGCCATGGCCATCCACGGGGCGAGGGCCAGGCGCATGTCCCGGCGGAGGCGGCGGGGCGGAGCGGGGTGCGCCGCCTGGCGCTCTCGCTCGCGCTCACCGCCGGGCTGATGGTGGCCGAGGCGGCGGGCGGCTGGCTCTCCGGCTCGCTGGCGCTGCTCTCCGACGCCGGCCACATGCTCACCGACTCCGCCTCGCTGGGGCTGGCGCTGCTCGCCGTGCTCTTCGCGGCGCGGCCGGCCGATCCCCGCCGGACCTTCGGCTTCCGGCGCGCCGAGGTGCTGGCGGCCCAGGTGAACGTGGGGGCGCTGGTGGCCGTCTGCGGCTGGATCGGCTGGGAGGCGGTGGACCGGCTGCGCCGCCCGCACGGCCAGATCCACCTCGGGCTCATGGCCGCCATCGCCGCCGTCGGCCTGCTCGGCAACGTCATCATCCTCTGGGCGCTCCGCCACGACGAGGGGATCAACGCCCGCTCGGCCTTCGCCCACGTGGTGGCCGACGCCGTCTCGTCGGTGGCGGTCCTGGCCGGCGCCGGCGCCATGGCGCTCGACGCGCGGCTGGCGTGGATCGACCCGGTGCTGTCGCTGGCCATCGCCGTCCTCATCCTCTGGGGCGCGCTCCGGCTGATGCGGGAGATCGCCGACATCCTCATGGAGGCGGTGCCCGGCCACCTCGACCTGGCGCAGGTGCGCCAGGCGATGCGCGGCGCCGAGGGGGTGGAGGCGGTCCACGACCTCCACATCTGGACCATCTCCAGCGGCCTGTGCGCCCTGTCGGCGCACCTGGTGGTGCGCCCGCAGGCGGTGGGGCGCAACGACCAGATCCTGAACGAGGTGAAGGAGCGGCTGGCGCGGAGCTTCGGGATCGACCACACCACCCTCCAGATCGAGTCGGCCGAGTACGACCACCGGCACGAGGTCCACACCCATTGAGCCCGGCGCCGCTGCTGGCCTTCCGACCCGTGAGCGTCGTCCACCGGCTGGCGCCGCGGAGCCAGGCCTGCCCGCTGTCGCTGCGCGACCTGCTCCGCGCCCAGGGCGGCTCGCGCCGGCCCCTGCCCATCGTCGGCGCGCCGCAGGCCGGCCTGGCCCGGGCGGTGCTCCTCGCCGCCCAGCAGGCGGGCGCCGCGGTCGGGCTCCGGCTCCCCGCCGGCCGCGCCCCCGAGCCCTGGTTCGACGCGCTGACCCGCTCCGCCGACGAGCTGGCGCCGCGGCTGCCCTTCTTCCTCTCCGGCGACGTGGTGGTGGAGGCGGGCGAGGGCGGCGCCGAGCGGGCGGCGCGCCGGGCCTGGCGGCTGGTGGAGGCGGGCTTCACGCACCTGGCGGTGGACGTGTCGCGGGTGGCGGTGGCCGAGCGGGCGCGGGCCGCCGCCCAGGTGGCCGGCTTCGCGGTCGAGCGGGAGATCGCCGTCGAGCTGCTGCTGCCGGAGGGCGCGGCGCCGCCCGGGGCGGAGGAGGCGGTCGCCTTCCAGGAGGAGCTGGAGGGGTGGGGCCTGCGCCCCGACGCGCTCGGCCTGCGGCTGCCGGCGCCGGACGGGGCGGAAGGGCTGCGGGACCAGGCCCGCGCGCTGGCGGGGCTCTCGTCCGCCCTGGGGCGGACCGCGCTGATCCGCCGGGGTCCGGTGACGCCGGTGCTGCTGCAGGTGCTGCGGGCGGCGGGCGTGGCC
>JAJZTO010000324.1 GCA_021848865.1 Myxococcales bacterium | reverse complement strand
GTCGCCGGGCGCCAGGTGGTTCGCGGCGCGAAGCTCCGCCTCGGCCTCGGACAGCCGGCCCAGCGAGAGGAGCGTCGCGCCCAGCTGCGCCCGGGCCCACGGCAGCTCGGGCGCCAGGCGCGCCGCTTCGCGGAGCGGGCCGACGGCCTCGCGCGGCCGCCCCGCCTCGACGAGCGCGGTGCCCAGGTTCAGCTGCGGGCGCGCCTTCCCGGGGCTCTTCGAGACCGCGTCGGTCCAGAGCGTGACGTCGGTCCACCACACCCGGTTGCGGAGCAGGGTCGCGAAGGCCAGGGGGATCGCGAGGGCCAACGCGAGCGCGGCGAGGCGGCGGCCGGGGGGGAGGGACGGTCGCAGCGCACGGAGGGCGAGGGCGGCGATCACCGCGACCGCGGCGAAGAAGCCGGCCGACGGCAGGTAGGCGCGGTGCTCGAACATCGGGTCGGCGATGGGGATGAGGCTCGATTCCACCGAGAGCGCCAGGTAGAAGAAGAGGACGCCCGCGGCGGCGAGGCGCGCCACCGGATCGATCGCCCGCGCCGCCCCGGGCGCGGTCCGGCGCCAGGCCCATGCGGCGGTGGCGAGCAGCGCGAGGTGCAGCACGAGCGCCTGCGCCACCCGCGGCTCCAGGAAGGAGCGCGCCAGCGGGACGTCGTGGTCCAGGTTCAGCCCGGCCGGCCAGACGAGGAGCCGGAGGTAGCCGGCGACCACCGCCACCTCGGTCCGAAGGTAGTCGAGCCGGCTCACTCCCGTGGCCTGGACCCGGGTGGCGGTGTCCACGTCGGCGAGGATCTCGCCCGCCGGCCGGTGCTGGGCGAGAAGCGTGGCGGGGATCCACAGCGCGGCCGCGACGAAGGGGGCCACCGCCAGGAGCCTGCGAAGGCCCGGCCGCCCGAAGAGCGCGGCCTCGAGGAGCAGGACCGCCGCCGGCAGCGTGAAGGCGATCTCCTTGGTCCGCACCGCCAGCAGCGCCGCCGCGACCGCCGCCAGGTACGTCGCGCCGTGCAGCGGACCGCGGTCGCCGGCCTCCTGCTGCAGGCGCCAGCGGAGGTAGAGGAGCATCGCGAGGAGGTAGAACAGGGCCGCCAGCGACGTGATCCGCTGGACGACGTAGCTCACCGCCTGGGTCTCGATGGGGTGGGTGACGAAGAGGGCGGCGGCGGCGAAGGCCACGGCGCGCGAGGAGGAGGCGATCCTCGAGCCGGCGAGCCGCGGCGCCCGGAAGGCGGAGGCCACCAGCGCGTAGAGCACCAGCGCGACGGCCAGGTGAATGGCCAGGTTCACCGCGTGCCAGCCGAAGACGTCCAGCCCCCCGAGGCGGTAGTTCAGGGCGAAGGTGAGGTAGGCGACGAAGCGGCTCGGGCTGAACCGGTAGCCGGCGGAGCTCCAGAGGAAGCTCCCCAGGTCGCGGATCACCGGGTTGTCGCGGATCTGGCGGATGTCGTCGAAGACGAAGTCGCCGCGCAGCGAGTTGGCGTAGGCGAGGAGGCCGAGGAGCAGGATCCCGGCCGCCGGGACGAGGTGGGCTCGGCGCGATTCGGGCATCGAGCGGCAGCTTAGTGGAGCCGCGCCCGGCTGGCGAGGCGGCCGGCGCCGGGGACGCGACGGGGAATTCCGTCCGCGCCGTCGAGCGGGTAGTGTGGCCTCCGGTGGCCGACCTCCCCGGCATTCCCCACGCCCTCGTCGTCGCCTGGGCCGTCGCGCTCGGCGCGGCGGTCGGCAGCTTCCTGAACGTCGTCGTCGCCCGCCTCCCCGCCGGCCTGTCGATCGTACGGCCCCGCTCGCGCTGCCCGAGGTGCCTGGCCCCGATCGGCGCCACCGACAACGTCCCGGTGCTCTCCTGGCTGCTCCTGCGTGGCCGCTGCCGCTCCTGCCGCGCCCCCATCTCGGTCCGCTACCCCCTGGTGGAGCTGGCCGGCGCGGGGGCCGCCTGGCTGGCGCTGGAGCGCCACGGCTGGACGCCGGCGGCCCCGGCCGAGCTGGCGCTGGTCGCGCTGCTGCTGGCGCTCGCGCTCATCGACCTCGACACCTGGCTCCTGCCCCACGCCCTCACCTGGCCGCTCCTCTTCCTCGGCCTCGCGCTGTCGGCGCTCGGCCTGACCTCCGCCGGCTCGCTCCGCGACGCCTTCTGGGGCGCGGGGGTCGGCTTCGCCGCCTTCGCGGCGGTGGCGGTGGTGGGCGAGAAGGTGCTCCACAAGGAGGCCCTGGGCTTCGGCGACGTCTGGCTGCTCGCCGGGATCGGATCCTGGCTGGGCGTGAAGGGGCTCCTGCCGGTGATCCTGCTGGCGTCGGTGGAGGGGACGGTGGTGGGGCTCCTGCTCGCGGCCTTGGGGAAGCTGCCGAAGGGGGAGCCCGCCCCTCACCCCGGGACCGGTGACTCCCCGCACCACGGACGGGGAGAGGGAGACGCGACGCCAGGTGACCCGTCACCCGGATCGACCCTCTCCCCCGCTCCCGCGGGGGAGAGGGTGAGTGCGTCCAGGGCCCACCCCGCGGGTGAGGGGGAGGACGACTGGGTCCCCCCGAGGAACGCCGTCCCCTTCGGCCCGTTCCTCGCCGCCGGCGCCCTGCAATGGCTCTGGCTGGGCGACTGGCTCGCCCGGCTGGTGCCCACGCTGGCGATCTTCCGCTGATGCGCCCGGGCCCCCGCCTCCTGCTCCTCGCCGTGGCGGGCGCCCTGGCCGCCGCCTCGAGCGCGCTCCTCCTGGCGCTGGGCCTGCCGCTCCTCGCCCGCCGGGCCCTCGACGCGCAGCGCTTCGGGCTGCTGGTGCTGCTCTCGGCGCTGGCGGTCCTGGGGCTCGGCGCCGCGCTGCTGCTGCGCCTCGTGGCCCGCCCCCTGGAGCGGCTCTTCGCCGCCGCCTCGGGCCTCGGCCCCCACGGCCCGGGCCGGCTCCCGCAGCTGGGAGAGGGCGGGCCCTCGCTCTCCCGCGCCGCGGTGGCCTTCGAGCGGGTGGCCGGGGAGCTGGCCGAGGAGCGGACGCGCCTCGCCGCCAAGGTGGCGGAGCTCACCGCCGCCAACCGGGCGCTGGCCGAGGCGCGGGAGTCGCTGCTCCGCTCGGAGAAGCTGGCCACGGTGGGGCGGCTCGCCGCCGGGCTGGCCCACGAGGTGGGGAACCCGCTCGGCGCCATCGCCGGCTACGCCGAGGTGGCGCGCTCGCGCCTTCCCGCCGGCGCCGCGCCGGAGCTGGCCGACGCCGTCGAGCGCATCGCCGCCGCCGCGGCCCGCATCGACCGCACCGTGCGGGAGCTGCTCG
The DNA here is from genome assembly GCA_021848865.1 of Myxococcales bacterium. GTDB lineage: Bacteria > Myxococcota > Myxococcia > Myxococcales > Anaeromyxobacteraceae > JACRMN01. The sequence continues at coordinate 527 of JAJZTO010000324.1, read as the reverse complement.
ACTTCGCGCGCCCGGCCGCGCCGGCCCTGCTCCCCATCGACCTCGCCGCGCCGCTCGAGGCGGCGATGCGCCTGGCGCGGGTGCAGGCCCGCTTCCGCGGGGTGGAGGTGGCGCTGGAGCTGCCGCCGGGCCTGCCCCGGGTGCGGGCCGACGAGCACCAGCTCTCCCAGGTGTTCCTCAATCTGCTGCTCAACGCCGGGGACGCGGTGGGCGGGACGGGCCGCGTGGCGGTGCGCGCCCGCGCCGCCGGCGGCGCGGTGGAGGTCGAGGTGGAGGACGGCGGCCCCGGCATCCCGGCCGCCGACCTGCCGCGGATCTTCGACCCCTTCTTCACCACCAAGGAGCCGGGGCAGGGGACCGGGCTGGGGCTGGCCATCTGCCATGGGATCCTGACGGCCATGGGCGGCGAGATCGCGGCGTCGAGCCCGCCCGGCCGGGGCGCCCGCTTCACGCTGCGGCTCCCGGCCGCGCCGTGACGGGGCGTGACGGGGCGTGACTCTCGCGCCTCGCCGGCCGACCCTCCGGGG
>JAJZTO010000323.1 GCA_021848865.1 Myxococcales bacterium | reverse complement strand
CGGCGCCCGGCTCGCGCCCGGCGGCCAGCTCGCGGGCCAGGCGCAGCCGCTCGGCCCCGAAGGCCAGGAAGTCGTCGTCGAGCGCCAGGATCACCCGGGCCCGGTCGATGCGGAGCCGCGCCTCCACGGGGCGGCCGAAGGCGAGGCGCGTCCCCTCCCGCGCCGCGTCGGCGGAGAGGCTCTCGTAGGCGTGGAAGCGGGCCCGGGGGAAGCGGGCCAGGATGCGGCGCCGCAGGTCGGCGAGGAGCGGGGAGCCGCTCTCGCCGACGAGGAAGCGCAGCCGCGCGCCGCCGTCGGCCAGGTGGCCGGCGGCGATCTGCGAGAGGGCGTCCAGCGTGCCCCGCCAGGAGATCGGCTGGCCGCCGCGCCTGAAGCCGCGGTGCCGCCGCGGGTCGTAGAGGTCGAGGAGCAGCGCCTGCTCGAAGGTCCCGCTCGCCCCGAGGCTGGCCGGGTGGTCGGGGTTGCCCTCCACCTTCACCGGCCGGCCGTCGCGGGCGGTGACGAGCAGCCCCACCGCGTGCGGGCCCCACCCCACCGCGGTGGCGTAGTGCAGCTCGTCGCCCGGCTGCACCGCCTTCTCCGGCGGGCGCACCCAGGCGTGGATCTTGTCGCGGGGCGGCCGGCAGGCCTCGAGGCCGGCCAGCGCCGCGGACGCGCCCAGGATCTGCAGGAAGCCGCGGCGGGAGAAGGCCGGCGGGGCCTCGGCGGCACCGGCCGGGAACTCGCCCGGGTGGCGGTGGCGCTCCTCCAGCTCGGCCAGGCTCCGCCAGCGGACCTCGCCGCCGGCGGCGCGCGACGGCTCGCCCGCGGTGCTCCCCAGGACCGGCAACGATCGCTTCAGCGATGGCATGTCGTGCAGCTCACGCGGGTGTGGATGTCGTACTGCTTCATCAGCTCCCGGCCGAGGAGCACCGGGTCCTTGTCCGGCACCCAGCCCATGGCGGTGATGGCCTCGGGCGGGCGCAGGTTCGGGGCGGGGTCGCGGTGGCAGGAGAGGCACCAGCCCATGGTCAGGGGCGCCTCCTGGTGGATGGCCGGCATCCGGTCGACCCGGCCGTGGCAGGTCTCGCAGCCGACGCCCTTGCTCACGTGGATGCGGTGGTTGAAGTAGACGAAGTCGGGCAGCTGGTGGACGCGCACCCAGTCGATGGGGCGGCCGGTGAAGTAGCTGGCGCGGACCGGCTCCAGCCGCGGGCTCTTGTTCCAGACCTGGGCGTGGCAGTTCATGCACAGCGCCGTGGAGGGGATGCCGGCGCTGGCGCCGCGCTCGACGCCCTGGTGGCAGTAGCGGCAGTCGATGGCGTCGTCGACCACGTGGTGGCGGTGGTCGAACTGGACCGGCTGCGCGACCTCCTCGAGCTGGCGGGTGCCGAACGGGACCCGTTGGTAGACGAGCAGGCCGGCGAGGCCACCCACCGCCGCCAGGGCGACGGCGCCGAGGACGTAGCGAAAGGTCCTGTTGGAGCGGCGTTGGAAGAGTGCGCTCATGTCCCGTTTGGGGCGATGCCCCCTTCAGCAGCGTCCTCGGGCGCGACGGCTTCAGCGGCCAGCAGAAAATGGTGATCTAGATCAAGCCAGGCAGCGCCCTGATGGGGCGGATCGAAACGTTTACTCACCTGGTACGCCGCGCCGGCCGCCGCCGCGCCGCGTTACACTCGCCTCGTGGCCATCTACCGCCTGCCCGACGAGCCGGTCTTCCCCGACCCGGACGAAGCGGAGCCGGACGGCCTGGTCGCCGTCGGCGGCGATCTCTCCCCGGCGCGGCTCCGGGTCGCCTACGCGACCGGCATCTTCCCCTGGTACGGCGACGACAGCCCCATCCTCTGGTGGTCGCCCGACCCGCGGCTGGTGCTCCACCCGGGCTGGCTCCACGTGCCGCGCTCGCTGGCCCGCACGCTGCGCTCGGGCCGCTACGCCGTCCGCGCCGACACCGCCTTCGGGGAGGTGATCCGGCGCTGCGCCGCGGCCCGCCGCCCCGGCCAGCGGGGTACCTGGATCACGCCGGCGATGGTGGCGGCCTACGAGCGGCTGCACCGGGAGGGGCTGGCCCACTCCTTCGAGGCCTGGGAGGGGGACCGGCTGGCGGGCGGGCTCTACGGCGTGTCGCTGGGCGGCGCCTTCTTCGGGGAGTCGATGTTCGCCGACCGGCCCGACGCCTCCAAGGCGGCCTTCGTCGAGTCGGTGCGCTGGCTCGCCTCGCGCGGCGTCGAGCTGGTGGACTGCCAGGTGCGCACCGACCACCTGGCGCGCTTCGGCGCCCGGGAGATCCCGCGGGCCCGGTTCCTGGCGGAGCTGGAGGCCGCGCTGGACCGCCCCACCCTCCCCGGCCCCTGGGCGCTCCCCGGGCAGGCGCCGGCCGGTTGACCGGTCCCCCGGCCCCCGGACGATCCGGGCGCGGCGGCGGGTCCGCGGAAACACTACAATGGGGTCCTGATGCCGGAGCGCACCCGCAACCCGGGGGAGTCGGAGGTCCTGGCGCCGAAGACCAGGACGCGCCGGAAGGTCCAGCCTCCCCCGCTGTACCAGGTGCTCTTCCACAACGACGACTTCACCACCATGGAGTTCGTCGTGGACGTGCTGAAGGCGGTCTTCCACCACGGGGAGCAGCAGGCGATGCGGATCATGCTGCACGTGCACCTCCACGGCGTCGGGCTGGCGGGCACCTACCCGCGGGAGATCGCGGAGACGAAGGCGGAGAAGGCGATGTCGATGGCGCGCGCGGCGGGCTACCCGCTGCTGGTCACGGTCGAGCCCGAGTAACGGAGCGGCGATGGTCACGGTTTCGAAGGAGCTCCAGTCCACCTTGCAGGCGGCCCGCGCCGAGGCCGCGCGGCGGCGCCACGAGTACGTGATGCTGGAGCACCTGCTCCACGCCATGGCCCGCGACCGGATCGCGAGCGAGATCCTGCTGGCCTGCGGCGCGGATCTGAAGCTGCTGGAGAAGGAGCTGGAGGACTACCTGGACCGCACCGTGGAGTCGATCCCGGGGCGGACGCAGGAGCCGGAGCCCACCGCCGCCTTCCAGCGGGTGCTGCAGCGGGGCGCCTGGCAGGTGCAGGGGGCGGGGCGCACCGAGCTGAACGCCGGCGACGTGCTGGTGGCGCTGACCCGGGAGCGCGGCTCCCACGCCGTCTACCTGCTGGAGAAGCAGGGCGTGAAGCGCATCGACATCCTCCAGTACATCAGCCACGGCATCGGCAAGGAGGGCGAGGGGGAGGGCGAGGAGCCGGAGGGCGGCACGGGCCCGGGCGACGACGACCAGCCGCGCCCGGTGCGCGACCCCTTCCGCGCCTTCTGCCAGAACCTGAACGAGAAGGCGGCCCGGGGGCAGATCGACCCGCTCATCGGGCGGCGCGCCGAGATCCAGCGCACCATCCAGGTGCTGTGCCGGCGCCGCAAGAACAACCCGGTCTTCGTCGGCGACCCGGGCGTGGGCAAGACCGCCATCGCCGAGGGGCTGGCGCTGGCCATCCACGAGAAGCGGGTCCCGGCGGTGCTGCAGCCCTCCACCATCTTCGCCCTCGACCTCGGGGCGCTGCTCGCCGGCACCAAGTTCCGCGGCGAGTTCGAGCAGCGGCTCAAGGGGGTCATCGCCGGGGTGAAGAAGACGCCCGGGGCCATCCTCTTCATCGACGAGATCCACACCATCGTCGGCGCCGGCGCCACCACCGGCAGCTCGATGGACGCGTCCAACCTCCTCAAGCCCGCGCTCGCCTCCGGCGAGCTGCGCTGCATCGGCTCCACCACCTTCCAGGACTACAAGCAGACCTTCGACCGGGAC
>JAJZTO010000322.1 GCA_021848865.1 Myxococcales bacterium | reverse complement strand
GAGCGTCCCGACGAGGAGCCGCGCCTCGCCCGCCGGCCGCCAGGCGAAGCGCACGCCGGCGGCGGGCCGGGCCCCGGCGCGGTGGCAGGCCTCCGAGGCCTCCTCCAGCCAGCCGGCGAAGCGCTGCACCAGCGGGTCGGCCATCCCGCCCCGCAGGAAGTCCCCCTGCGCGGGGAGCTTGCCGAACCAGCCGGTGGCGCCCTGGGGGAGCATGGTCAGCCGCAGCCCGGCCCGGCCTTGCCGATGGCGGAGGGGACGACGAAGCCGGAGCGGAACGGCGCCAGCAGCCGCGGCTTGCCCCCCCGCGAGATGCCGAAGAAGGGCGCCTCGCTGCGGGCCGGCCGGAAGTCCATCACCACCGACACGCCCAGCGAGGGGAAGCTGAAGCTCATCGAGAAGTCGCGCCCGGCGGGCGCGCCCTTGAGCTGGCCGGCGTCGAGCAGGCGGAACAGCCCCCACTCGCCGTCCTGCTGGAGCGTCTCCTCCCGGCCGTTCGCGGCCCGGACCCGGATCATCGCCCCCGGCGACTTGCCCTGCCCGCCGGGCCAGGTCATGCGCCGCCACTCCTCGGGGCCGTTGAAGTACTCGAAGCGCTGGCCGTCCACGTCGAGGATCACCGCGGCCACCTTGGGCGTGGGCCGGATGCGGACCGAGAAGGGCACGGTGGGGTCGGCGGCGTTGGCCGGGAAGAGGACGGTGGTGATCTCCTGGGCCTTCCGGAGGAAGCCCAGCAGCTCGCCGCGGAAGCCGCTGCGGCCGCCCAGCTGGCGCGCGAACTGGAAGCCGTCGCCGGCCCGCTGGATGTCGCTGCGCAGCGCCTCGGCGTAGAAGCCCCAGAGCAGCCCGCCGCCGGGGCGGAAGAACTCGCCGACGTCGGCGATGGCGGCGTCGTCGCCGTCGCGGTTGAAGGGGTAGCGGCCGGCCAGGGTGCGCTTGAACGGGGTGTAGACCTGGGCGCACCACTTCTGGGTGGCGCCGGCGGCCGCCTCGCGCGCCGAGCTGGAGGAGGCCACCTCCACCGGCGGCCAGAGCAGCTTCTCCAGCTGCGGCCGCCAGCCGATCTCCTGGGTGTCGATGAGCGAGCGGATGCGGGTGCGGGCCGCCTGCATCTTGCCGAGCAGCGGCCCGGGGTCGCTGCCCTCGGTGGCGGTCTGCAGGGCGTCGCGGACGAAGACGATCTGCTCCAGCCAGACGTCGAGCGGCAGGTTCTTCTGCGGCGGGGGCCCCCCGCCTCCCGCCGCCGGCGCCGCCTCGGGGGCGAAGCCGAAGGCGACGAAGCCGGCGAAGGCCCGCTCCACGTCGAGCGGCCCGAGGATCCGCTCGCCCCGGTCGTCGCGCCCCGCCGCCGCCGCGACCGCCTGGCCGGCGGGGCCGGCGCCCAGGCTCTTCTTCAGCCGCTCCACCACCCCCTCGCCGGCCTTGGCCAGCGCGCCGGCGATGCGGGTGTTGTAGCCCACGGCGCGGAAGAGCCGGGCGTAGGGGGAGGGCTCGCCGCGGGTGAGGTCCTGGAGCAGGAGCAGCGCCTGCGCGCTGCCCCCGCCGCGCACCACCTCGACGCCGTCGACGAAGCGCCGCCACTCGTCGACGTAGCGGGAGAAGTAGAGGCTGCGCATCCGCTCGGCCTCGCGGGCCAGCTGGGCCTCCCCGTCCTTGCCCGCGGGGGCCAGCACCCAGGCCTCGAGCACCTTCGACGGATCCTCGAGCCGCGCCTTCATCAGGTCGTCGTAGCCGGTGCGGGTGAAGGCGCCGCGCACCCGGGCGGCGTCCTTCAGCGAGGAGAGCGGTCCGCCCAGCACGCCGTCCAGCGTCACCTCCCAGCCCTTGCCGTCGGCCTCGGCCACCAGCTTCTCCAGCGCCAGCGAGGCCATCGACACCCGCGACAGCACCCGCCGGATCCGCACCACCAGATCCTCGTAGCGCGGCAGCGCCAGGGTCTTGTCGGAGCCGAGCAGCCGCACGTAGAGGGCGGCGTTGGCCGCGAGCAGCTCGCCCGCGGCCGGGTCGCTGGCCGCGGTCCAGCGCCGCGTCCAGCGCTCGGCCACCTGCCGGCCCACGAAGGCCTGCTCGGCCTCGCCCAGCTCCGGCTCCCCCGGCGCCCGGGGCGCGGTGAGCAGGAGGTGCATCTTCAGCTTGTCGTAGAAGCGGGCGTACTCGGCGGCGGCGGGCGGCACGGCGCTCGCCTCGTACCGCTGCCGGAAGGCGTCCATCTCCTCCACGTCCTGCCGGAACACCGGGTCGATGAGCAGGCGGCGCACCGCCGAGGCGTAGAGCTTGCGCACGTGGGGGAGCAGCGCGTTCCCCCGGTACATCCCGAAGCGCATCGAGAAGGGCGGCCCCTGCTCCTCGTGGTTCACCAGCTCCGCCAGCCGGGCCCGCAGCGGCTCCAGCTTCGCGAGCGGCGGCGCCCCTCCCGCCGGCGCCTTCAGGGTGCCGGCCACGGCGTCGACGATGTCCCCGGTGGAGAGCACCAGCTCGCGGTTCAGGAGGAAGGAGCGGACCGGGAAGAAGCCCACCAGCAGCAGCGCCGCCGCCACCGCGCCGGCCACCACCCCGCGCCGCAGCACGTCGGCCTTCAGCGCCTTGGCGCTGCGCACGGCGACGTCCTGGTCGGGGAAGATGACCTTGGAGAAGACGTCGCGGAGGAAGTAGCTCTTCGCCTCCAGCACCGGCTCGGGGGCCGACACCTGGGGCCGGACCCCGAAGGCCTCGGCCATCGAGGCCATCACCCGGTCGATGGTCCGCCCCTCCTGCGTGCCGCTGGTGAGGTAGACGCCGCGCAGGATGGGGGTGTCCTGGTAGACGTTCTCGGTGAAGAGCGCCTCCACGAAGGCGGCCAGGCTCCCCTTCACGGCGTCGAGCTGCTGCGGCAGCTCGTGGATCCGCTCCCGGGCCTCGAGCACCCGCTCCTCCCCCATGCGCTTCAGGGAGCGGGCCTCCAGCACGCCCAGCAGCTCGTCGAACTTCTCGCGGAACACCTCGCCCTTCTCCCGGTCCTCGGCCAGGGACAGGGTGAAGCCCCACACCTGGCCGCGCTCGTTCTTGCGCAGGTCGGCGAAGGACTCGACGAAGCCCGGCAGCAGGTCGCACTTGGTGAAGAGCAGGTAGACCGGCAGCACCAGCTGCAGGCGGGCCAGCACCTCGTCCACCCGCTCCCGCATCAGCTTGCCGAGGTCGGCGGCCGCCTCCTCGGTCTCGGCCCCGACGTCGGCGACCGAGACCGCCACCAGCAGGCCGTTCACCGGCTTGCGGGGCCGGGCCTTGCGCAGGGTGTCGAGGAAGGAGAACCACTCCTCCCGGTCCTCGTCCTCGGTGGCGTAGCGGCCGGCGGTGTCGAGCAGCACCGCCTCGTTGGTGAGCCACCACTCGCAGTTGCGGGTGCCGCCCACGCCGCGCACGCCGCCCCGGGCGGTGAGGTAGGGGAACTTCAGGCCGCTGGCCCGCAGCGCGGTGCTCTTCCCGGCGCCGGGCGGCCCGATGATCATGTACCAGGGCAGGATCGCCAGGGCGTCCTTGCCGCCGCGCGCCAGGCGCGAGCCCTTGAGCGCCGCCACCGCCTTGGCGAACTCGGCCTGCATCTGCTCGATCTCGGCCTGCTGGTCGGGGCGGGCCCCGCCGGCCTGGGCCGCGGCCTGGCTGCCCAGGGCCTTCTCGATCTCGCCGGCGGCCCGGCGGGCCTTGAGCCGGCGCAGCAGCAGCACCGCCCCCCAGGCCAGCGCCACCGCCGCGGTGACGGCGATGGCGATCCAGAGGGGGAGCTTGAGGAACAGCACCACGCCCCAGATCAGGGCGACG
>JAJZTO010000321.1 GCA_021848865.1 Myxococcales bacterium | reverse complement strand
GGCGGAGAAGATGGCCATGCCGGCCAGCGCCGAGAGCGCCGAGACGCGCCGCCCCCGGCCGTAGGCGAAGGCGGCGGGGGTCGGGTTCAGCACCGACACCAGGTTGCCGAGCCCGAGGAAGAGCGGCGCCAGCGCCAGGTGGAGCGCCGCCGCGCCCGCGAGCGCCCAGGGCGGCGGCCAGCCCCCGATCGCCAGGTAGGGCGCGCAGGCGAGGAGGAAGAGCACCGTCGCCGCGGCGGCCAGCGCCCCGTTCTTGCCGCCGAGCAGCCGCGCCGGAGGCGTCGGGGAGAGCAGCAGGGCGCGCGCCCCGCCCCGGTCCAGGCCGAAGGCGTTCACCCAGAGATCCTGCAGCATGAGCCACGAGAGCGGCGAGAGGGCGAAGAGCGGAAGGGCCCGCAGCACCGGCGCCGCCTCGGGCGGGAAATGGGGGATCACCCGCCACGCCAGCACCGCCGCGATCGCCGGCAGGAAGAGCAGCGCCATGCGCGGCACCGGGTGGCGCGAGAGGTAGAGCAGCTCCTTCTCGAACACCGGGCCCAGCGCCTCGGGCAGCCGGCTGGGCCGGCCCCGCGCGGCGGCGCGCCGGCGCGGCGCCCCGGCCTCCTCTCCGGAGCGCGCCCCGCGCCAGGCCAGGCGCCAGGCGAGCCAGCCCACGGCCGCCGCCGCGGCCGCCTGCGCCGCCATCCAGGGGAGCGAGGCGAGCGGGCGTCCGGTGTAGAGCGGCCGGGCCGCGGCCGCGGCCAGCGCCGGGGGGTAGAAGAGCCACTGCACCGTGCGCAGCAGCGGCAGGAGCTCCCGCCCCGGGACGCGCGCGCCGGCGGCGAAGAGCAGCCACCCGGCCACGCCCGCCAGCATCGCCAGCTCGCGGCTCCAGCGCAGCCGCAGCAACCGCGCCACGACCTCCTGGAGCAGCGCCACCAGCGCCACGGTGGACGCGGCGAAGAGCCCGATGTCGAGCGCCAGGGGCAGCAGCCAGGGGCCGAAGCGCGCGGCCGCCGCCCCGACGAAGGCCCCGGCCAGCAGCAGCAGCCAGAAGAGGGCGAAGGGGTCGCCCGCCAGCCCGGCGGCCAGGCCGAAGAGCCAGACGCGCCCGGGCGGCAGCGGGTAGCCGAGGAACCGGCCCAGGTCCAGGGCCTCGCGCTCGGCCAGCACCAGGGAGAGCGCCGTCCAGGCCTGCCAGACGCCGAAGAAGACCGCGGTGATCGGGACGGTGGCGCCCAGGCCGGCGCCGGCGCGCGCGGCGTGGTAGCTGCCCACCGCCACCGCCGCGGCGAAGAGCAGCCCGAAGAGCCCCGCCAGGCCGAAGAGCACCGCCCGCGCCACGCCCTCGGCCGTCCCGGTCGGCGCCCGCAGCCGGCGCAGCGCCAGGCGCAGCCGCAGCTCCACCACCGCGCCGAGGCCGGAGGTCCGCCCCCTCACCCCGGCTCCCGCCCGCCCGCCATCCAGGAGAGGGGCGCCGGTGCGCCGCGCTCCACGCCCAGGCTCTCGAGGAAGCTCTCCTCCAGCGTCCCGGAGGCCCGCACCTCCGAGAGCGTCCCCTGCCGGACCAGCCGGCCCCGCTGGATGATCCCGACGTGGGTGGCGAGCCGCTCCACCACCTCGAGCACGTGGCTGGTGAGGAAGACGGTCACCTCCCCGCGCGACACCAGGTCCTGGAGGAGGCGGCGGATGCCGCCCACCGCCAGGGCGTCGATGCCCTCGAAGGGCTCGTCGAGGAAGAGCAGCCGCGGGCCGTGGATCAGGGCGCAGCCGAGCGCGAGCTTCTTCTTCATGCCGTGGCTGAAGTCCTGCACCAGCTTGCCGGCCTCGTCGGACAGCTCCAGGGCCGCGAGCAGCTCCTCGGCCCGGCGCGCCGCGGTGGCCCGGGGCAGCCCGAAGAGCTGGCCGTGGATGCGCAGCTGCTCCTCGCCGGTGAGCCGCTCGAACAGGCTCAGGCCGTCGGGCACCGTGCCCAGGAGCCGCTTCACCCCGGCCCCGTCGGCCGCCAGGTCGTGGCCGAGCAGGCGCGCCGACCCCGCGGTGGGCGCGAGCAGGCCGGTGAGCATCCGCATGGTGGTGCTCTTGCCGGCGCCGTTCGGCCCGAGGAAGCCGTAGAAGGCGCCCTCCGGCACGGCCAGGTCCAGGCCGTCCACCGCCGCCTTCCCGTCGAAGAGGCGGGTCAGCCCCCTGGTCTCGATCGCCAGCACGCGGCATCGCCTAGCACGCGGCCGGTGCAGGGGCAATGGGATGCGGGGCCGCCGGCGCTCCGGTCCGGCGCCGGGAGCCTAGTGGACGACGCTCGGCCGCTGGCCGTCGCCGTCGCCGTCGAAGTAGAGGAAGCGGATGCCCATGCCCCGCACCGCGGCGTGGTTCGCGCCTGGCGTCGGCGCGCCGTCGGCGAGCCGTCCCAGCAGGTGGCAGACGTAGCGGACCTCGGCCACCGCGGTCATCTCGCCCCAGGCGGCCGGGAAGCTCACGCGGACCTGGGTGCCGAGCGGCTGCGGCTCGCGGGTCTCGATGAACATGCCGCCCTCGGAGATGTTCCGGGCCACGCCCACGCCCGGGCCGCGGTCGCCCTCGATCCAGACCGGGAAGACCTTGTCGAGCCGGGGCGCCAGCCGCCGGTCGGCCGGTCCCGCCGCCGCTCCGCTCCCCGCGCCTTCCGTCCGCTGCGCCATCGGCCTCTCCCGCGTGAACGTGGTGCGAGGATATCGGGTGCGCGGATGTAGTCAAAGAAACGACCTGCGCCCACCTGGATCGGAGTGGCATCATCACCGCCCATGAAACGCTCTACCGCCCTGCTCCTCGCGGCCCTCCTCCCCGCCCTCGCCCGGGCCGACGACCGCTTCGAGGCGCTCCGGGCCCAGGCCGAGCCGCTCGACGGCCTGCCCGCCTTCGCCGCGCGCTACGTCGGCTCGTGCCGCGATCCGGGGGAGCGGGCCGCCTGCGAGCAGAACGTGCGAGCCGCCCGCCGCGCGCTGGACGGCCGGCTCTTCGCCACGGTGCTGGCCGAGCGGACCGGCGAGCTGCTGAAGGTCGAGCGGCGCGGCGCCGGCTTCCGCTTCCTGTTCACGCCCTTCCTCGACGCCGACGGGCTGGCGCTGACGCACGGCGCGCCGCGCCTCGACGCCCGCGGCCGGCCCACCATCGGCTACCTGGTGATCGACTCCCGCCCGGGCGTGGACGAGGCCACCGTCGAGGCGGCGCTGCGCACCGGCCGCATCGAGCTGGAGATCCTCTTCCGGCCGGCGGGGGCGTTCCGCCTGGCGCGCAAGGGCGCCGACCGGAGCTACCAGGGCGTGCGGGCGCGCTTCGCGGCGGTGCGGCTCGTGGACGGCCGCACCGGCGCGGAGATCGCCGTGAAGTTCCCGTAGGGCCCGGCGGCGGGCGGGCGCCGCCCTACTTCTTGGCGGGCGCCTCGCCGCCGATGCGCACCGGGACGAAGATCGACTGGCCGCCCCTGCGGATGCGCAGGTTCACGATCTCGCCGGCCTTGAGCTTCTTCACCGCCGCGGCCAGGTCGTCCACGCCGCCGACCGGCTGCAGGTTCACCTCCAGCACCAGGTCCCCGCGCCGGATGCCGGCCTTGTCGGCCGGGCCGTCCTCGGTGACGCCCACCACCACCACCCCGGAGTCGGCCGGGACCCGCAGCTCGCGCGCCAGCTCCGGCGTGAGCGGCTGGACCCGCACCCCGAGCTTCTCGTCCCGCTTGGCCGGCTTCTCGCCCGGCGTCTCCTCCTCGGAGCCGCTGGCGATCTTGTCCTCGTCGGGGCGGGTCGCCACCGTGGCCGTCAGCTCCTGCTGCTTCCCCTTGCG
>JAJZTO010000320.1 GCA_021848865.1 Myxococcales bacterium | reverse complement strand
GCAGTTGGTGTCGATCATCCGGTCCCACTCGTCGAGCGAGGAGCGGTGCGCCCCCTCCAGGCCCAGCGCCAGGCCGGCGTTGTTCACCAGCACGTCCACCCGCGCGAGCTCCGCCGGCAGCGTGGCCAGGGCCCGCACCGCCTGGGCGCGCACGCCGACGTCGAAGGCCAGCGGGTGGACCCGGGGTCCGAGCCGCATGGCCAGGGCGCGCAGCCGGTCCTCGCGGCGCCCGGTGACGACGACGCGCGCCCCCTCCCGGGCGAAGCGCTCCGCGGTGGAGAGGCCGAAGCCGGCGGTGGCGCCGGTGACGAGGACGGTGGTGTCGGCGAGGGTCATGGCCGGGGATTCTAGCCGCACCCGCGAGCGGCCTGAACAGCGACCGGCGGCCGGGGGCGCGGTCGGCGCCGGGGTCGCGGCCGAGTCGGGGTCGCGGTCCCGGGCCTCACCCGCGCAGCGGGAAGCTGAGCGTGAAGCAGCTGCCCCCGTCCGCCCCCGCGCCCGCGGCGACGTCCCCGCCGTGCTGCAGGACGATCTTCTTGGCGATGGCCAGCCCCAGCCCCGTCCCCTCCGCCTTGGTGGTGAAGTAGGGGTCGAAGATCCGCTCGCGCAGCTCGGGCGGGATGCCCGGCCCGTCGTCCGAGACCGTGAGCAGGGCGCGGTCCCGGACCCGCGAGACGCCCAGCCGGACCCGGGCCGGCGCCGGCCGCGCCGCCTCGACGGCGTTCTGGACCAGGTTCTGGAGCACCCGGCGCATCAGGGCGCGGTCGAGCGACACCGGGCAGGGGCCGGCCGCCCGCGCCACCTCCACCGCGGTCCCCTCCACCGGGCTGGTGCGGGCGAAGTCCTCGGCGAACTCCCCCAGGTCGGCCGGCTCGGGCCGGACCTCGGGCAGCTTGGCGAAGCCGGAGAACTCGTCCACCAGCCGCTGCAGCGTCCCGATCTCCTCCCGGACGATCTCCCCGGCGTCGCCGAGCAGCCGGGCGAAGGCCGGGTCGGGCAGGGGCCGCTCCCGGTGGTGCGCCTCGAGCTGCTGGAAGGCGAGCAGGATGGGGGTGAGCGGGTTCTTGATCTCGTGCGCCAGCCGGCGCGCCACCTCCTGCCAGCCGGAGATCTTCTCCAGGTAGACGATGCGGTCGCGGCTCTCGCGCACCTCGTCCACCATGGTGTTGAAGGCGCGCGCCAGCTGCCCCACCTCGTCGGCGGCGCCGCCGGGCCCGACCCGCACCTGGACCCGCAGGTCGCCGCGGGCCAGCTCCCGCACCGCCCGGACCAGGTCGGAGACGCGGCGGGTGGTCCGGCGCGCCAGCCACCAGCCGGCCAGCCCCGCCGCCAGGGCCCAGGCCCCGAGCAGCAGCGCGAAGGCGCGGACGTAGCTCTGCTGGATCTCGGCCCGCAGCGCCTCCACCCCGGCCATGCCCTCGGCCAGCTCCCGGGCGTCGTCCAGGTCGGCGAAGAAGCGGGCCTCCACCGCGAAGACCGCCTCCAGCGTCTCGCCCGCCCCCAGGACCACCCGGGCCGGCGCCTCGCGCCACTCCCCCTCCGGGTTCGGCTCGGGGTTCTCCGCCTCGGCGCGGACCTCGCCCCGGGCGTCGAGCACGGCGATGCGCCGCAGCCGCGGCGTGTGGCGCACCGCCGCCTCCAGGAAGGCCGGGATGGCGGCGGCGTCGCGGGGCAGGGCCCGCGCCAGCGCCCGCGCCTGCTCGGCGTAGAGCTGCTTGCGGGCCTGGAAGAGGTCGCCGTAGAGGGCCGGCGTGGCCTCCAGCCGCGCCACCACCCGCGGGTTCAGGCCCAGCGCCAGGTTCTCCGCGGCCAGGCGCGAGGCGAGCCAGAGGGCGGCCCCCAGCGGCACCGCCGCCGCCAGCACCAGCGCCAGGGCGATCTGCACCTCGAAGCGCGAGGGGCGGATGCGCCGCGGGCGGGCGCCGGCCGGCGCCGGGGCCTCGGCCTCGCTCACGGGGTCCGGACCTCGCGCGCGGTGAAGGGGCGGGCGGCGAAGAGCCGGGAGTCGCCGCCGTCCGACCCGTGCAGCAGGTAGCTGGCCATGGCGCCGAGCACGCTGCGCGAGGGGGCGCCGCCGCGCACGCCGCTGGGCGGGTTGGCGATGAACTCGCGGGTGCGCTCCAGCAGCTCCCGGGAGACCGGGTTCACCTCCACCCGCGCCTGGACCACCCAGCGCCCGCTCGCCACCGCGGCGGCCGGCCCCAGGTCCAGGTCCCGCGCGTCGGAGAGCAGCTGGCGCAGGTCGGCCCAGGAGCGCTCGGTGAGCCGCCGGCCGGCCGGGCTCGCCGGGTCGCGCACGGTGATCCCGTAGCGCTCCTCCCAGACGTCGTAGCGGATCTCCAGCACCCGCCCGAAGATCGCCGCCGGCGCCTCGCCGTCCTCCGGGAGCAGCGCCACCTGCACCGCCACCACGTTGGTGAGGCCGTTGGCGAAGGTCTTGCGCAGGTCGTCGGGGAAGGCGGAGCGCAGGTCGAGGGAGGCGACCAGCCGCCCGCCCCGCGCCTCCAGGCCCGCCGTCACCGGCACGGCGTCGGCCGCCAGGGCCAGCGCCGCGGCGGCGAGCAGGGCGAGGGGGAGGGCCCCCGCGGCGGCGGCGCGGGTCCTCACTGGTACACGTCCAGGGCGTAGCCCAGCGAGAGGTTGAAGCTGCCCACCGGCGTGTCGAGGCGGAGCGCCAGGTCGCCGCTCAGCGGCGTGCGCGACTGCGGCGTGCGGGAGGCCCGGGCGGCGGCGGCGGAGTACACGGCCCGGGCCCCGATCGCCAGGTAGCCGCGGTGGAAGAAGTCGCCGCGGGACCAGAGGGGGATGCCGTACTCGGCCCCGGCCATCGCCAGCAGGGCGTCGTAGCGGGAGTCGGTGCCGAAGTTCAGCTCCAGGGCGCGCCCCAGCGCCGGCCCCAGGCTGAAGTAGGCCCAGTCGGCGGCGTAGAAGCGGTCGAAGAAGGGGGCGTTGCCCTGGGTGGCGCCGGCCGCGCCCAGGAGCTTCAGGGCGTGGCCGCGGGGGAGCCCCACCGCGGTCTCGGCGGTCACCAGCCAGCGGGCGTACTCGTAGTCTCCGCCCAGGGCCGGCGAGGCGAAGGTGACCTGGGCCGAGAAGCGCGTCCCCTCGCGGGGGAAGAAGAAGTCGTCGCGGGTGTCGCGGTCGTAGGTGCCGGTGAGCGCGGTGAGCAGCCGCCGCCCCACCTGCAGGCTGGGCCAGGCGACCGCCGCCAGCGGGTCGGCGCCCGTCACCGCGGTCCCCTCCACCCGCTCCAGCCGGTAGCCGGCGAAGAGCCGCTCGAAGGGGCCGGGCCGGATGCCGGCCACCACCTCGCCGCCCAGCCGCGAGTAGCGCAGCCGGGGCGCGTCGCTCCAGCGGCCGCGGAAGTCGCGGCAGGAGGGGTCGGCGCAGGCGTACTCCTCGCCCCGCAGGGCCAGCAGGCTCGCCCCGGCGACCAGCCGGGGCCGCGAGCCGCCGAGGAGGACGTCGGGCGCGAAGAAGGAGGCGCGGGCCGCGGCGCGGGTCGGCTCGAGCGGGCGGCCGGGGGGGGCGCCCCCGGTGACGAAGGCGCCGGAGAGCCCGAGCCCCTCGCCGAGGAAGTTCTGCTGCGACAGGCCGAAGCCGCCGTAGAACGGCTCGGGGCCGGTCGAGCCCAGCACCAGGTCGGAGACGATGAGGGTGTTGCGCTCGACCAGGGTGAAGACCAGCACCACCAGGCCGCGCTGGCTGCCCTTCTCGACGCGGGTCTCGACGCGCGAGTACCAGCCGAGCTGCAGCAGGCGCAGCCGGGACACCAGCACCTGCTCGTCGTCGAGGACGCGCCCCTC
>JAJZTO010000011.1 GCA_021848865.1 Myxococcales bacterium | reverse complement strand
TTCCGATCTAGCCTCGGCCGCGGGGTCTCGGCGTTGCGGGCCTCCACCGTCCGCGCCAGCTCGGCGCCGTCCATGGAGAGCTTCGCTGCGAGGGCCGGCAGGGTCGGCGCCTCGTGGAAGACGTCCTTGCGGTTGCGCCGGTAGTCGTCCAGGTAGGCGTAGGCCACGCCCGGCGCGGTGGAGATGAAGTAGGGCCAGGCCCGGAACTTCTCGGCGACGGCGCCGTCGAAGACGATGTAGGCGATCCGGTCGGGCTGGGAGGAGACCGCCACCGCCGGCTCGTCGCACTCGTCGGTGAAGCGCCGGCCCTTGACGTTCACCAGGATCGCCCCCTCGGCAAACAGGCTGCGGGCCGGTGCCAAGGCGGTGGTCAGCACCGCCAGGACGAAGGGGCGCAGCAGCCGCTGGGGCAGGTGGGTCATGCTCCACTTCATCAGCAGCGCCAGCGGCCGCGACGGCGGCAGGGCTCGCATCAGCCCCAGCAGCGGGGGCGGGAGGAAGCGGATCTCCGGCCCGAGCCGGACGTCGCCGTTCAGCACCCGGGCGCCGAGGGAGAGGGCCAGCCGGTGACCGTCGCCGGTGCTGGTCGGGTTCACCGGCTCGACCTGGGCCACCGCCCGGGAGATGAAGCGCTCCTTCAGCTCCGGGCTGGCGCTGTAGTCGCCCGAGGCCAGCACCACGCCGCCGCGGGCGCGCAGCGTCCGCTCCGGCTGGTCCGCCGGCGTGTACCGCACGCCGCGCACCCCCCCGCCCTCCACCACCAGCCCGGAGGCCCGGCAACGGGTCCGGATGTCCACGCCCAGCTTGCGAGCCCGCTTCGACAGCTGGTGGATGTAGGCCTTGGAGTTGGGCAGGACGTTGTGCATCCGCGGCCGGCGGTGGGGCGGCTCGGGCATGGGGCCGAAGAAGACCACTCCCATCGACTGCAGCCAGCGGAAGGTGTCGGGCACCCGCTCGGCCAGGAGCCGCCGCAGTTCCGCGTTGTCCCGGCCCTTCCAGCGGCCGGCGAACCCGGGGATGTCCTCCTCGTGATGGGCCGGGCAGTCGAGGACGCCAGCTTCGACCTGGTGCGGCGTCAGCGTCGCGGTGATGGAGCCCACCGACCAGGCGGTGCTGCCGCCGGGCCGGTCGTTCTTCTCGAGGAGCACCACCCGCCGCCCCACCGTCGCCGCCTCGATGGCCGCGGCCAGGCCGGCGCCGCCGCCGCCGACCACCACCACGTCCACCTCCTCCACGCCTGCGCGGGCCTCGTCCATCGGATCTCCTCGGGGCCGGGGGCCGGCCTAGAGCCGGTCCTCGGCGGGCGCGGTGATGACCAGGAACACCAGGTCGGTCAGGCCGGTGTTGCCGATGCCGTGGGCCACCCCGGGGGGCACGAAGACCACGTCGTGCTTGCGCACCACCTGGCGGCGGCCGTCCAGCTCCATCAGCCCCTCGCCTTCCAGCACGTGGTAGACCTGCTCCTGCACTTGGTGGGCGTGGACTTGGACGTAGGCCATGGGCTGGTAGGCGGAGATGCGGTGGTCGATCCGCCGAGCCCCGCAGCCCTCCGGCGAGACCAGCGCCTTCGACAGGGCTCCGCCGAAGTGGGCGGGGAACTGCTGCCAGGGCACCTCGGCGATGTTGCGGATGAAGGGGACGGCCTTCGGGTCCTTGGGATCGATCATCGGTGGGGCTCCTCCGGTGCTGCGCGTTCGCTGCCAGGCTGCCGCGGGTCTTCAGGGGTCCGGCGCATGACCTCGAGCCAGCGCCGCAGGCCGGACCGGATATCGTGGGCCGGGCGCCAGCCGAGCTCGGCGGCGGCGCGCGAGACGTCCAGCGCCCCCTTGCGCACCGCCGGCACCCCCGGGCCGTGCAGGTAGGGGCCGGGCTCGGCCGAGACGTCGGCCCCGGGTACCAGCTCGCGCACCGCCTCGACGATCTCCCGGACCGTCACCGCGCGCCCGCTGGCGACGTGGTAGGCGTCGAAGCGATGGGCGCCGCGGTGATCGAGCGCCGCCAGCGTCCCGGACACGAAGTCGTCCAGGTAGGTGTGGTCGATGGCCGCGTCCCCGCCGCCGGCGAGGTGGCAACTCCGCCCGGCCGCCGCCGCCGCCAGGAGGTTCCTGGGCACGCGGTCCCGCGGCAGGCCCGGGCCGTACACCCAGGAGGTCCGCAGGTTGACGCACTCCAGCCCGTGGACCGACGCGTAGGTGCGCGCCAGTTGCTCGCAGGCCAGCTTGGAGATCCCGTAGGCCTGGACAGGGTTCCGCGGGTGCTCCTCGTCGGCCACCGGCGCGGTGAAGGCCCCGTAGACCTCCTCGGTGCTGACCTGCAGCAGCCTGCGGGTCGAGGAGCGGCGCATGCACTCGAGGAGGTGGAGCGTCCCCTCGACGTTCACCTGCATGGTCCGGAGCGGGGATCCGACGGAGGCGATGACGCCCACCACCGCCGCGCAGTGCAGGACCGCGTCGGGGCTCTGGTCCCGGAGCAGGTCGGCGAGGGCGGGCCACTCCAGCAGGTCGCCCACCACCGGGCGGACCCGGGGCCAGTCGGCCGCCACGCGGCGCAGCGGCACTCCGACGGCGAGGTCCAGGGCTAGGACCTCGTCGCCGCGACGGCCCAGGGCCTCGCAGAGGGCGGTGCCGAGGAAGCCCGAGGCGCCGGTCACCAGGATCCTGGCCATGTCGCGCGCGCCCCCTTCACCCCTGCGGGATCGGCCGGTAACTGGTGACGTCGTCGTACTGGACGATCTCGACGAAGTTGCCCTCGGGGTCGGTCACCAGCAGCAGCCGCAGGCCGGGGCGCACCTCGACCGCCCCCTGGCTGCGGACCGGCACGCCGGCGGCGGCCAGCCGCGCCTGGACCTGGTCCAGGTCGTCGACGATGAAGGTGACGTACGGGCCGCCCCGGCGCTGCATGGCCACGGCGGCCGGCGGGGCCTCGGCCGGCGGCGCCGCCGGCTGGGCCAGCTTGAAGCGGTCGCCCGAGGGCGACTCCAGGCGGACGACGCGGTAGGCGCCGGGGGCGAGCCCGGTCCGGCGCCCGATCTCCGCGGGCACGCGGACGTCGCTCAGCACCCGGAGGCGGAGGACCCGGACGTAGAAGTCCAGCACCCGGTCCAGGTCGGCGACGGTGATGCCCACCTCGTAGGGGGCGACCGTCCTCATCCCGGCTGGCCCGCCTTCCCGGCGCCGGCGGGACGGACCGGGCCGCCGAAGCCCGGCTCCTTCCAGGGCGTGGGCGGGAGCTGCCAGGTCCCGGTGGACGGGGGCCGAACCTCGGCGTCGACGTGGACGTCGAGGAGGCAGGGCTTCCCCAGCTTCACCGCGTGTTCCACGGCGGCGCGCAGCTCCTGCTGCCGCTTCACCGTCAGTCCCTCGACGCCGCAGGCGCGGGCCATGGCGGCGAAGTCGGGGTTGTACCGGTCCTTGGTCTCGCCGTGGTAGAAGGCCGTCCCGATCTCGCGCCCGCCGTACATGCCGTACTGGATGTCGCGGATGGCGCCCCAGGCGAAGTTGTTCCAGACGATCCAGACGGCGGGGATCGAGTACTCGACCGCGGTGGCGAGCACGTGCGGCGCCATCATGAAGCCGCCGTCGCCGACGATGGCCACCGCCGGCCGGTCCGGCGCCGCCAGCTTGGCGCCCAGCACGCCGCAAACGCCGAAGCCCATCGAGGAATAGCCCCAGCTGTTCAGCATGGTCTGGGGGCGCCGGGCGCTCCAGAACTGCATGAACCAGTTGTGGTGCACGCCGGAGTCGAGGGCGATGATGGCGTCGTCGGGCAGCACCGAGCGGATGTCGGCCACCACTCCCTCGGGACGGAGCGGCGAGGTCTGGAGCTGGAAGTTGGGGCGCACGAAGCGCTCCCACTCGCCGCGCCACCCGGCAAGCTGGGCGTGCCAGGGGGCGAGGGTCCGGCCGACGGGTGCGCCGGGGGCGGCCAGGGCCTCGAGGAGTTGCCGGAGGAAGGTCCGGGCGTCGGCGACCAGGCCCAGGGTCACCGGGTAGTTCCGGCCCAGTTCGGCCGGGTCGACGTCAACCTGGACCAGCTTCGCCTCCGGGAAGTTCCAGGAGTAGCCCGGGATCCAGGAGGAGGAGGAGCGGTCGTCGAAGCGCGCGCCCACCGCCAGCACCAGGTCGGCGTGGCGCCCCGCCTGGTTGGCGGGGAAGGCGCCGTTGCGGCCGATGAAGCCGAGCGCCATCGGGTCGTCCATGTCGAGGCAGCCCATGCCGTTGGGCGAGCTGATCACCGGGACGCCGTGGCGGCGCGACAGCTCGGTGAGCTCGGGCCCGGCCTCGGCCAGGGTGACGCCGTGGCCCACGAAGAGCACCGGGCGCTGGGCCTCGCGGAGCAGCTTCACGCAGGCCGCCAGCTCCTGCGGCGAAGCCCCGGGCCGGTGGGCGGTGCTCGGGGCGGCGCTGGCGGGCACCTCGACGTCGTCCGCCTCCTGGAAGAGGTTGTAGGGGACGTCGAGGTTCACCGGCCCCGGGCGGCCCGCGGTGAGCGTCGCCATCGACTGGCGCAGGGCCAGCGGCAGCATGTCCACCCGCGACGGGTGGAAGCTGCGCTTCACCACCGGGCGGAGCACCGAAGGGAAGTCGGCCTGGTGGTGGGCGTACAGCTCCTGGAACGGAGCCCGGTTCTCCTGCGAGGTGGGGACGTTGGCGGTGATGGCCAGGAAGGCCGAGGAGTCGGCGAGGGCGCAGGCCAGGGCGCCCACCATGTTGGCCGAGCCGGGGCCGGTGGAGGTGAGGGTGGCGACCGGCCGGTGGGCCACGCGGAAGTAGGCGTCGGCCATGTGGCCGGCCGCCTGCTCATGGCGCGGGGAGATCAGCTGGATGGCGTCCCTCGCGTCGTAGAGCGCGTCGAGCAGGCCGACGTTGCCGTGGCCGCAGACGCCGAAGACGTACGGCACCTTCTCCTTGCGGAAGTACTCGACGATCAGCTCGCCGCCCTTCATCCGTGGCATGTCCGGTCTCCTGGTGTGGCGGGTACGCGGCGGGTGTGGGCCGCCGTCAGATGCGGAAGGTCACCAGCCGCTCCTCGGTGAGCTCGCGGATGGCGTACTTCGGCCCCTCGACGCCGGAGCCGCTGTCCTTTGTCCCGGTGTAAGGCATGAGGTCCACCCGGGAGCTGGAGGTCTCGTTGACGTGGACGCTGCCGACCTCCAGCGCTTGCGCGGCGTGGAAGGCCCGGTCCAGGTTGCGGGTGAAGATGCCGGTGGCCAGCCCGAAGGGGGAGGCGTTGACGCGATCGATGGCGTCATCCAGCCGGGCGAAGGGGACGATGGAGACCACCGGCCCGAAGATCTCCTGGTCCACCACCTTCATCCCCGGGCGGACGCCGGTGAGCACCGTCGGCGGGAGCACCGCGCCGTCGCGGGGGCCGCCCACCGCCACCGCCGCGCCCTGGGCCGCCGCCTCGGCGACCCATCGCTCGACCCGCTCGGCCTCGGCGACCGAGATCATGGGGCCGACGGCGGTCTCCCCCAGCCGCGGGTCACCGGCCCGGAGCTTGCGGGCCTCGGCGACGAAGCGGGCGGTGAAGGGTTCGGCGATGGACTCCTCGACGTGCAGGAGCTGGATGGAGGTGCAGACCTGCCCGGCCTTGCGGAAGCTCGCACCCAGGATCTTCGGCAGCGCGGCGTCGAGATCGGCGTCGGCGCAGACGATGGTGCTGGCGATGCTGCCCAGCTCCAGTTGGAGGCGACGGAGCCCGGCCCCGCGCTGCAGCGACTTGCCCACCTCGGTGCTCCCGGTGAAGAGGTAGGAGCGGAAGGCGCTCTCCTCGAGCAGCCAGTCTCCCATCTTCGAGCCGGGACCGTGAACCAGCGAGAGGAAGCCGCGGGGGACGCCGGCGCCCCGCAGCACCTCGCACAGCAGCGCGGCGGTGAGCGGCGTGGCCCGCGCCGGCTTCAGCACCACGGCGTTCCCGGCGGCCAGCGCCGGCCCCAGCTTGTGGGCGACGGTGTTGAGCGGCGAGTTGAAGGGGGTGATGGCGCAGACCACGCCCAGCGGGACGCGCAGCGTGAAGCCGATCCGGGTGCCCTGGATGGGCGCGCCGGACAGCGGCACCACCTCGCCGGCCAGCCGCTTTGCCTCCTCGGCGGAGGTGGCCAGCGTCTGGACGGCGCGCGCCACCTCGCCCTCGGCGTCGGTGACGGTGAAGCCCGACTCCGCGACGATGGTGTCCCGGAACTCGGCGCGGCGGGCGCGGACCGCGTCGGCGGCGCGCATCAGGATCTCGTAGCGCGCGTACGGCGAGGGCGGGCCGCGCCGGAAGGCGTCGGCGGCGCGGGCCACCGCCTCGCGGAGCTGCTCGCGCGAGATCTCGGCCACCCGGGCCACCTCTTGGCCGGTGAACTTGTCCGTCACCGGGAAGGTCCGGACGCCGTCCACCCACTCGCCATCGATCAGCAGCTTGTCGAAGATCACGGGACTCTCCTCCACGACGGGTCCGCCGGGCCGCCTCCCGGCGGCCGGCGGGGCTACTCGCTCCCGAACCGCGGCCGGGGGCGCCGCTGCTCGAGGGCGTACCGCACCAGGGCGGCGTACCGGTAGACGGCGTGCACGAACTTTCCGTAGGGCATGGTGACGAAGAGCGCCAGCACCAGGCCCAGGTGCAGGGCCAGCAGCGTCCCCATGGCCGCGGTCTGGCGCAGGGCCATGAGCAGCAGGCCGGTGCCGGCGGCGAGCTGGAGCAGCACCAGGAAGCCGACGTCGAGCCCGGTCTGGGCCGGATCCACGATGGCCGGGTTGCGCCGCAGCTTCAGCCAGAGGAGGCCGGCCGGCCCGAGGAGGAGCCCGCCGCCGCCGAGGGTCCCGAGCACCACCGGCAGGCTGAGGAGCGGGTACGGCGCCGGGAGCGCGAGGCCGTAGTGGTAGATGGCGGCCACGCTGGTCGAGGCGAAGCAGAGCCCGAAGCCGGCCACCGTGAGGTGGTGCAGCCAGCGGCGCGCCTGGGAGGGGACCTCGTCGGGGTAGGCGCAGCCGCCGCCGCCGCCGTCCAGGTAGCGCAGCCGCAGCGCGTCCCAGAAGCCCTGCGCGGCGGCGCGGGAGGCGACGACGTCGCCGGGACGCTCGCCGGTCTGCCGCCAGAAGGCGGCCAGCCCGAGCGCCAGGGCCGCAGCGGCCCACAGGCCGGCGGTCAGGAAGACGGCCACCATCGCCCCGTGGGAGATCTGGGCGTGGAAGGCGCCGGCGGCGTCGGGGTGGGGCGCGACCAGGCCGCCCGTCCCACCCCGGGCAAGCTCCAAGGCGAGGAAGAGGAGGAGCCCCGCCGCCGAGAGCCACGCCGCTGCCCGGCCGCCGTGGCGCATCAGTCCGGCCAGGGCGCGGGGGCGGGCGTTTTGCTGGTAGCTGACCGCCCGGATCTGGGCCAGCGTCCTGGAGAAGGCCAGTTCGAACTCGTGCGGAGGGGCGTACTGGCAGGCGTACCAGCACTCCCCGCAGTTGTGGCAGAGGTTGGCGAGGTAGACGAGGTCGGCCTCGGCGAAGGAAAGGCGGCGCTCCAGGGCCGGGAAGACGGCGCAGAAGCCCTCGCAGTAGCGGCAGGCGTTGCACAGCCGCATCACCCGCTCGCCCTCGGCGGCGAGTTCCCGCGGGAGGGTGTCAGGGGGCCGCATGGCGCGCCGCCTCCTCGCCGGCGATGGTGCCGAAGACGGTTCCGATGGTCATGCCGATCCCCGCCAGGTAGCCCTTGCCCAGGATGTTGCCCGCCATGATCTCGCCGGCGGCGAAGACGTTGTCCGACGGCCTCCCGTCGCCGGCCAGCACCCGGGCGCGCTCGTCCACCGCCAGGCCCAGGTAGGTGAAGGTGATGCCCGGCCGCAGCGGGTAGGCGGAGAAGGGCGGGGTGTCGAGGCGGCGGGCCCAGTGGCTCTTGGGCGGGGAGAGGCCCTCGGTGGCGCAGCCGTCGAGCACGGCGTGGTCGAAGGCGCCGGGCCGCACCGCCCGGTTGAAGTCCTCCACCGTTCGCTCCAGGGCGGCGGGCTCGAGGCGGAGCGCCGCGGCCAGCTCGCGGATGGTCGGGGCCTCTACCGGCGGGAAGACCGGCGGGACGAAGGTGCCGGGCATCTTGGCGTCGATGATGGCGTAAGCGATCTGGTCGGGCTGCCGTGCCACCAGCCGGCCCCAGATGGCGTAGCGCTTGGGCCAGAAGTCCTCGCCCTCGTCGTAGAAGCGTGCCGCGTGCTCGTTGACGACGATGCCCAGCGAGACGCAGTCCACGCGGGTAACGATGCCACCGTCGAAGCGTGGGGCGCGGGCGTCGATGGCCACGGCGTGGCCCTGGGTAGGGTCGCCGACGGTCCTCATCCCGGCCCCGGAGAGCAGCTTCAGCACCGTGCCGTCGTCGTAGGGCGTCCCGCGGATGATGAAATTGTCGGCCGCCGGCCCCCAGGCCTCCCGGAGCCAGGCGGTGTTGGCCTGGAACCCGCCCGCCGCGGCCACCAGCGTCCGGGCCCGGGCTCGGTGACGGAAGCCCTTGACGCTGACTCCGGCCGAGAGGAACCGCGAGCCCTCCAGCTCCAGCTCCCGCACCTCGGCGCCGTAGGCAACGTCGACGCCCAGGGCCTCGGCGGCCCGGTAGTAGGCGTTGACCAGCGCCTTGCCGCCGCCCAGGAAGAAGGCGTTGGTGCGGGAGAGGTGCAGGGTGCCGCCGAGCGAGGGCTGGAACCGGACGCCGTAGCGGCTCATCCACGGCCGGCAGGTTGCCGAGCGCCGGATGACCATCCGGGCCAAGGCCTCGTTGGTCTGGCCGCCCGTGACCTTGCACAGGTCCTCCCAGTACTCCTCCTCCGGGTAGGCCTCGGTGAGGACGTCGGCGGGCTGGACGTGCATGCAGCGCAGGTTGCGGGTGTGCCGGCTGTTGCCGCCGCGCAGTTCGCGCGGCGAGCTCTCGAGGAGCAGCACCGAGGCCCCTGCGCGCCGCGCGCTCAGCGCCGCGCAGAGCCCGGCGTTCCCGCCGCCCACCACCAGCACGTCGTAGGTCCGCGACCAATCCATCCGCGTCTCCTCCCGCTCCTCTCGGACCTGCCCACACGGAAGCCCGGTGGGACGACAAACGTATGCGAGTGTATACGATTGGACTCGCTAATTCGTCAACAGGTGAGGCGGCCGTCCGGCGTCGCCAACGCAGTTCCTGCCAAAACGACGCAATTTGTTCGTCGTTCCACCTGGCTTTCGGAACTGAATTCCGGGCTCGAGCCATCCACGTCGCAGCAAGGGCCTTCCTTGACAGTCGCCAGCGCATGCACGAAATAGAACCACCAAGCGCCCCGCCGCCCGCCAGCTGCATGCCGGCCGGCGGACCGCGGAGCAGCGGAGGGGATGCGCGCCATGATTCCTCGCCTCGCCGAGCAGTCCGGGGATTTCCGGAACACGTCGCGCGCCGAGTTCGTCTACCGGGCGCTGTGCGACGCCATCGAGCGGGGCCAGTTCCGGCAGGGGGAGCGGATCCGGGAGGAGGAGGTGGCCCAGTCGCTCGGCGTGAGCCGCACGCCGGTGCGAGAGGCGCTGGGCCGCCTGCAGGCGCGCGGCCTCCTGGAGATGGCGCCGGGCCGGGGCCTGGTGGTCGTCGAGCTCTCCAAGCAGCGGGTGTCCGAGCTCTACGCCATGCGCGAGGTCCTGGAGGGGACGGCCGCCCGTTTCGCTGCCCAGCACGCCTCCGCCGCGGAGGTGGACGCGCTGAAGCGGCTGGTGGGCGAGCTGCGCCGGGTGCTGGGCGACGAGCAGGAGTCGGCCCGGCTGAACCGCCTCTTCCACCAGGCCATCTACGAGGCGGCCCACAACGCCTACCTGCTGCACGCGCTGAACGAGCTGCGCGACGCCATGGCGCTGCTGCCCGGCACCACCTACTCCGCGGCGGGGCGCACCCAGAGTTCCTGCGACGAGCACGACCTCATGGTGAGCGCCATCGAGCGCCGCAACGCTGCGGCCGCCGAGGAGGCGGCGCGGCAGCACATCCGCGAGGCCCAGCGGCTGCGCCTCGAACTGGTCTTCGGGATGCGGGCGCGCGTCCCTCCGGGCGCCTCTCCCGAGTAGGCAGGGCGGCGCGCGCGGGCCTGGCGGAGCGTGGGACCGGCGTCTCCTCCGCCCGGCCTGCGGAAGCCGCTCCCGCCCGCGGTCCGCGCACCTCCTGCATGCGAAATCTGCGCGGACGCGTCCAATCCTGCGGCGGCGCCCTCCGGCGGGCGGAGTCTGTGAGCCGTCCGCTCGCGTCTTGACAGTTTTGTGTGCGTTCGTATACAGCTGGATATCGACTGGATTGTGAGGATGGCCCGCGCCCGCCGGTCGAGGAGGGGGCGCGACGGCGAAGTGGTGATTGCGCAGCCCCCGGGGCCGTCCCGCCCGGGTGCAGCCGCCGACGGAACGAAACGGTCGCAGACCGGGAGGACGGCACCATGGCGAAGAGACTCATTCCTGCAGCGCTGATGACGGCGGCGATCCTGCTCGCCGCCCCCGCGGCCCGCGCCGCCGACGAGCCGCTGCGCGTGGCCATCGTCAGCTTCCTGAGCGGCGGCGGCGCCGCCACCACCGGCATCCCCATCCGCGACGCCGCGGACATGGTGATCCGCGCCATCAACGAGGGGAAGCTCCCGGCGCCCTACCAGAAGCCCGGGTTCGGCGGGTGGGAGGTGGAGCCCATCTTCAGCGACGAGAACGGCGGCACCACCCGCGTCGTCCAGGAGCTGCGCGCGCTGGTCCAGCGGCGCAACGTCAAGGCGGTCTTCGGCTACGTCTCCAGCGGCGACGTGATGGCGGCGGCCCCGGTGGCGGAGGAGCTGAAGACCACGCTGGTGATCTCCGAGGGCGGCACGCCCCAGCTCTTCGAGGAGCGCGGCTACGACTACGTCTTCCGCCCCACCGCCCACGGGACCATCACCTCCGTCGGCGCCGCCCACTACCTCAAGGACACGATGCCCAACGTGAAGACCTACGGGGGCATCAACCAGAACTACTCCTGGGGCCAGGACTCCTGGCGCGACTTCACCCTGGCGATGAAGAAGCTCCTGCCCAAGGCCCAGGCCCGGACCAACCACTACCCGAAGCTCTTCCAGGGCCAGTACGCCTCGGAGATCACGGCGCTGATGCAGGAGCAGCCGGAGGTCATCTTTTCGTCCTTCTGGGGCGGCGACCTCGAGGCCTTCTTGGCGCAGGCGGCCGGCCGCGGCCTGAACGACCGGTCCAAGCTGGTCTACACCATCGCCGAGATCAGCCTCTACCGGATGGCCGACAAGATCGCCGAGGGCACGGTGATGGGGGCCCGCGGCCCCTACGGCGCGCTGGCGCGCGACACCGAGCTGAACCGCTGGTTCGTGAAGAACTACGTGGAGGCCTTCGAGAAGCAGCCCTCCTACCCGGCCTACCACATCGCCCAGTCGATCCTGGCGTACAAGGCGGCGGCCGACAAGGCGGCGGCGAAGCTAGGCCGCAAGCCCACCGTGGACGAGATCCGCGCCGCCCTGACCGGCCTGGAGTTCGAGTCCTTCTCCACCTTCGTGAAGATGTCGCTCGGCAACGGCCACCAGGCCGCAACCGAGGCCGCCTTCGGCTCGTTCCACAACGACAAGGTGAAGGGGCCGACGCTCATCAACATCAAGTACTACCCTGCCGACTGCGTGAACCCGCCGCCCAACATGACGAGCAAGCAGTGGCTCGAGGCGGGCATGCCCGGCGCGAAGTGCTGAGCGCGGATCGGGGAGGACCGCGGCCGGCGCTCGCCGGCCGCGGCGCCCCGCTCCGCCGAGCCCGCGCCGCTCCCTGAGCCCGAAGGTCCATCCCCATGTCCATGCTGGTCGCCATCCTCGTCGACGGCCTCGTCAACGCCTCCTGGCTCTTCCTCGTGGCCGTGGGGCTCACGCTGGTCTGCGGCGTGATGCGCATCCTCAACATCGCCCACGGCGGGCTCTACGCCTTCGGGGCCTACGCCACCGCCACCCTCATCTCCTGGTGGCCGGCGGCCCGTCTCACCTCGCCGGTTAGCTTCGCCCTGATGCTGGTCGCGGCCGTGGGGGTGGGCGCGGTGGTCGGGCTGGCGCTGGAGCGCGGGCTGCTGCGCTTCGTCTACGGCCGCGACGAGGTGGTGCTGGTGCTCATCACCTTCGCCGCCTTCCTGATCCTCGAGGACGTGCTCACCCTGATCTGGGGCGCGACGGTGATCGCCGCCTACCAGCCCTACTCGCTGCTGGGCCGGACCAGCGTCGGCCGCCTGACCTTCTCCAACTACGACCTCTCGCTCATCGTCGTCGCCGTGCTGGTCACGGTGGGGCTGTGGTGGGCCCTGACCCGCACCCGGCGCGGCCTGCTGCTGCGGGCGGTGATCCACGACCGGGAGATGGCGCAGATCGTGGGCATCAACGTGGGGCGCTACACCACCATCACCTTCGTCGTCGGCTGCATCTTCGGCGCCCTGGGCGGGGCGCTCACCGCCCCCATGATCTCCATCCAGCCCGGCATCGGCGTGGAGGTCATCGTCGTCGCCTTCGCGGTGGTGGTGATCGGAGGCATGGGCTCCATCCCCGGGGCGCTGCTGGGCTCCATCGGCGTGGGGCTGGCCCGCGCCGCGGCGGTCCACCTGCTCCCCGACCTCGAGGTCTTCGTGATCTACCTGGTGATGACCGCGGTGCTGGCGGTGCGCAAGGAGGGGCTCTTCGCCCCCGCCGCCGTCCGGAGGATCTGACGTGCGCCGGACCCTCCTCGCCATGCTGGTCCTGGCGGTCGCGTTGGCCGCGGCGGCCGCCTTCGCCCCCGGCTGGCTCGCCTTCCTCCTGGCGGTGGTGATGGCCAAGAGCCTGGTGGTCGCCGGGCTGGTGGTGATGTGGCGCGCCGGCCTGATCTCCTTCGGCCAGGCGCTCTTCTACGGCGTCGGCGCCTACGGCGCCGGCATGCTGGGGATGCGCTGGGGCGTCACCGACTTCTTCCTCATCACCCTGGTCGGCGCGGCGACCGCCGGCGTCATCGCCTGGGTGCTCGGCTTCCTGGTGGCGCGCTACCGCGGCATCTTCTTCGCCAACCTGAACCTGGCCTTCTCCATGCTGCTGTTCGGCTACATGGTGAAGTCCTCCACCTTCGGCGGCACCGACGGCCTGCGAGCCCCCATCCCCACCTTCCTGGGCTACGAGCCCGGCGACGCCACCCGCGTCGGGGTCCTGCTGGTGGCCACGACCGCGGTGGTCCTGCCGCTGCTGGCGCTGCTGCACCGGTTCCTCGACTCGACCGCCGGGCGCATGACCACGGCCATCCGCGACAACGAGATCCGCGTCCTCTACCTGGGCGGATCGGTCCGGCGCACCATCCACCTGCTGGTGGTCGTCGCCGCGGTGCTGGCCGGCGCCGGGGGCGCCATGGTGGCCCTGGCCATCGGCCACATCGACCCGGACGTGGCCTACTGGACCACCTCGGGCGAGTTCCTCTTCGTCGCCGTGCTCGCCGGCCCGGCCCACGTGCTCGCCGCCGTCCTCGGGACCAGCGTCTTCGAGGTCATCCGGACCTACGCCAACGAGTACGCGCCCCAGTTCTGGCAGCTGATCCTCGGGACCTCGCTGGTGCTGTCGATGCTGTTCCTGCCGGACGGGCTCTGGTCGCTGGCGGGCCGCCTGCGGCGCGTCCGGAAGGAGGCGGGCCATGTCTGATCGCGAGCCCATCCTGGAGACCCGCGGGCTCCGGAAGCAGTTCGGGGCCGTCGTCGCCGCCGCCGAGCTGGACGTCACCTTCCACCGGGGCGAGACGGTCGGCATCATCGGCGCCAACGGGGCCGGGAAGACCACCTTCGTCAACCTGGTGACCGGCTACCAGAAGCCGGACGGCGGCACCATCCGGTTCCTGGGGCGCGACATCACCGGCCAGGGCCCGCGCCACGTCACCAAGGCCGGCCTGTGCCGGTCCTTCCAGATCCCGCAGGTCTTCGGCTCCATGAGCGTGGCCGACAACCTGCTCATGGCGGTGGGCATCGCCGAGATCGGCTGGCTCACCGCCGGCTCCCCGCTGGAGCAGCCGCGGCGCCGGGCCCTGGTCGAGGAGTTGCTGGCGACCTACCGGATGGAGCCTTACGCTGGCCACCGGGCCGACCTGCTCCCGCAGGGCGTCCGCAAGCTGCTGGACATCGCCATGGCCACCGCCCGCAAGCCGGCACTGCTCATGCTGGACGAGCCCACCTCCGGCATCAGCGCCGTAGAGAAGTACGGCCTCATGGACATCATCATGGCGGCGCTGCGGGCCCAGCAGGTGACCATCCACTTCATCGAGCACGACATGGAGATCGTCGGCCGCTACGCCGAGCGGGTGCTGGCCTTCGCCGCCGGGGACGTCATCGCTGACGGCCCGCCGGCGCGGGTGCTGCACGACCCCAGGGTGCAGGAACTGGTCATCGGGCGTCACGAGGCGGCGCGGGGGGTGCTGAACCACGCCGCCCCTCCGGCCGAGTCCGGGAGCTGAGCGATGCTCACCGTCGAGGGGCTGGAGGTCGAGATCGGCAGCGTGCGCATCCTGCGCGGGGTAGCCATGGACGTCCCGGCCGGCGCCATGGTGGGGCTCATCGGCCGCAACGGGGCCGGCAAGACCACCTTCATGCGGACGGTCATGGGGCTGCTCCCGGCCAGGGCTGGGCGGATCGAGATCGAGGGGGTAGACCTCCGCAAGGCCGCCTCCCAGCAGCGGGCCCGGCTGGGCATCGGCTACATGCCGGAGGACCGGAAGCTGGTCCCCGACTTCACGGTCGAGGAGAACATCCGCCTGCCGGCCTGGGCCACCGGCGAGGAGGACGTGGCGGCGCGCATGGAGTGGATCCACCGCCTGATGCCGGAGATGCGCGACTTCCAGCAGCGCCGGGCCAACCAGCTCAGCGGCGGCCAGCAGAAGATGGTGGCCCTGGCCCGCGCGCTCGTCGCCGGCCGCCGCCTGCTCCTGCTCGATGAGCCCTTCGAGGGGCTGGCGCCGGCGCTGGCGCGGCGCTTCGCCGAGGTGCTGGCGGAGCTGCGGACCTCGGGCCTGGCGGTGGTGGTGGCCGACTCCGACGAGCGGCACATGGCCGACCTGCTCAGCGGCCTCTACCGGATCGAGCGCGGCGAGGTGACGGCCTGATGGCCGTGGCCTAGCGGATCGATCCATGGGTTTCGCCGTAGGGCGGGGTCACCAGGGCGGGGACGAGCCCCGCCCCTACAGGACGGAAACCCTGGATCCCGTTTCCGTAGGGCGGGGGCTTGTCCCACGCCGCCGTGTGCCGACGCGACGGGCGTCGGGGTTCGCATGGCATCCTGGATCCCATGTCCGCGGCGGGCTTGTCCCCGCCCGAGGATCGATCCCCGGCCGGCGCGGCGCGGGCTCAGCGCAGGTCGCGCAGGGTGCGCGCCGCGATCTTCCGGCGCAGCACCAGGAAGAGCTCGGCGGTCGCCACCGCGTCGGTGAGGGCGTCGTGGGCCTGGTACTCGGGGAGCCCGGCCTCGCGCCGGGCCACCGCCAGGTTCAGCGAGGGCAGCTCCGGGTTCTCGGGGTTCAGGAAGCGCGCCTTCCGGGCCGCCTTGAGGATCAGCTCGACGGTGTCGACCACCGGCGGCCGGGGCCAGGCCAGGCCGGCCGCCGCGTAGGCGCGCCGCAGGAAGGCGACGTCGATCCCGGCCTGGTGGACGAGCAGCGCCCCCTGGCGCAGCCGCGCGTCCACCTGCGACAGCACCTCGGCGGCCGGCGGCGCCTCTCGCACCTCGCCCCAGAGCAGCTGGTGGGCGCGGATCGACTTCTCGCCGATGGAGGCGGCCCCCGGCGGGCGGACCAGGGACTGGTAGGCCTCGCCCAGGCGCACCACCCCCTCGCGCACCGGGACCATCCCCACCGCCAGGATGGGATCGCGCCTCACGTCGAGCCCGCCGGTCTCCAGATCGAGCGCCCAGAAGGCGACCGACTCCCAGGGCGGCGAGCGGAAGAACATCAGAAGGAGCTGCGTCCTGGCGGAGCGGCGGCCGGAGGAGGCTGCCACGGAGCGTGCGGGGGGCTTGGGGGGCCGAGGGCCTCGCCGACCATCCGCGCGGTGGGAACGAGGCCCCCCATGGAGACGAGCGGAGCGGCGGCCGGAGGAGGCTGCCGCGGAGCGTGCGGGGGGCTTGGGGGGCCGAGGGCCTCGCCGACCATTCGCGCGGTGGGAACGAGGCCCCCCATTCAGAAGAGGTCGGTCCGGTAGTGGTAGGAGGCCTTCTCCTGCCAGTCCTTGATGGCGCGGAAGGAGTCCTTCAGCCGGCTGCGCTCCAGGGCCGACAGCTCCGCCAGCGGGACCAGGTTGCTCACCGGCCTGCCGTCGGCGACGGCGCGCAACTGCAGGCGCAGCCGCAGCCCCAGGAGGAAGCGGAAGGCCCCGCCCACCAGCTCCCGGGCGTCGGGCCCCATGAGCCCGGCGCGCACGGCGGCGTCGAGCCGCTCCAGGGTGTTCCGCCGGTCGGTGCCCACCTCCAGGCCGTAGCAGCGCGCCAGGTGGACGATGGGGGTGATGCCGTGGGCCTTGAGGTTCACCTCGGACGACTCCCCCTTGAGCCGCAGGAGCAGGCTCGCCGGCGGGCGGGCGTCGAGGGCCGCCTTGGCCAGGCTGGCGAGGAAGAGGCGGTCCTTGCCGGCCCGCTGGATGGCCGCCTCGAAGGAAGCGAGGTCCAGGGTCCCCGACACCTTGCGGTAGTCCACGAAGATGGCGGCGCGCATCAGCGGCTGCGGCCCGTGGTCGGCCACCCAGCCGCGGAAGCGCTCGGTCCACTCGCCGATGGGGCCGTGCCACTCCCGCGCCATGTAGCCGCCCGGGCAGCGGGGGAAGCCGGCGGCCTCCAGGTCGTCGTTGGCCCGCTCGGCCAGCGCCCGGAACCAGGCCTCGCTGCCCTTCCCGGCGTCCTCGTAGATCAGGGCGTTGTCCTGGTCGGTGAGCAGCGTCTGCTCCATGCGCCCCTCGGAGCCGGAGACGATCCAGGCGTAGCGGCAGGGCGGGGCCCCGAGCTGCTCCTCGGCCCAGCGCAGGATGCGGTGGACCAGGGCGTCGTTGAGGCGCGCCACGAAGCCGGCGATGACGGTGGCGTCGAGGCCGCCGGCCAGCAGCGCCGAGGTCATCTCGGTGACCCGCGCGCCGTAGCCGGGGAGCTGGTCGCGCCCGGCCAGCTTCTCCACCCGGCGCAGCACCGCCACCGGCCCCTGGGCGGTGGCCTTGAGCAGGTCGTTGGCGGTGACCACGCCGACGATCTCCTTGCCCTTCACCACCGGGAGGTGGTGCACGCCCGAGTCGATGAGCATGGTCCAGGCCTCGTAGATGGGCGCCTCCGCCGCCACCGTCTTGAGGCCCCGGGTGAAGACCCGGGTCACCGGCGTGTCCGGCCCCAGCCCCTCGGCCAGCACCCGGTTGCGGAAGTCGCGGTCGGTGACGATGCCCACCGGCTCGGAGTCCACCAGCACCGAGGAGATGTGCTGCTCGCGCATCACCCGGGCGGCCTCGCCGACGGTGGTGGCCTCGGGCACGCGCACCGGCGGCCGGCGCACCAGCTGCTGCACCTCCACCGAGAGGTCGGCCCGGAAGGTCGCCACCTGCGACTGCTCCAGGCTGCTCTTCAGCCGCTCGGCCAGCTCCCCCGCGAAGTGGCCGGCGAAGCGGGCCTGGGCCAGCAGCAGCTCGAACTGGGCCTGGGGCAGCCGGTAGGCGAGCAGGTCGTCCTCGACCACCACGTCCATGCTGGCCTCGTGGCTGATGAGGGAGGTGTAGCCGAAGGTCTCCCCCTCCTCGAGCAGCTGCAGCGTCTGGCCGTCCCGCTCCAGCCGCACCGCCCCCTTGCGGATGACGTAGAGGTGCCGGAGCGGCTCCCCGCCCTTGCGCACCAGGCGGTTGCCGGCCGGGAAGAAGGCGATCTCCAGGGACCGCGCCGCGGAGGTGAAGACCTCCTCCGGCAGCGCGTCGAAGGGCGGCGTGGCACGGAGGTAGGCCACCGGGTCGATCGCGGCCATCGCCCGGGCAGGATAGCACGCGGGCCGCGTTGGCCTGCCGCGGGGAAGGGTGGTAACGGTCGCGGGATGCCGGCCGAGCGAGGGCTCAGCGTTCCCGGAGGGCGCCCCGCCGCCTCCGGCGAGGCCGACCGGGCCCGCCGCGAGGTGCGCGGCCTCCTCGACGAGGTGGCGCGCCTCGACGCCGAGGTGGAGGCGCTCTCCCGCCGGCTGGCGGAGTTCGCGCGCGCCTGGGAGCGGGAGGCGGGCCCGGCGCTGGCGGAGCTGGAGGCGGCCGAGCGGCTGGTGCGCCGCCTGCAGCAAGTCGAGGACGAGGTGGCGCGGCTCGCCGCGGCGCTGCGCCGGGGTCCGGAGCGGGGGCGCGGCGCGGCCGCGGTCGGCCGCGGCCGGACGGCGGCGCGCCGCGGCGCGGGCGAGCCGGCGGAGGGACCGGACGCCGAAGCGGAGGAGCCCGCCGACGGCGACGGGGCCCAGGCCACCGGGCCCGGGGACGCGGCGCCGGAGCTGCTCACCGAGGAGGTGGCGCTGAAGCGGCTCTGGCGGCGCCTGGCGCGGCTGCTCCACCCCGACCTCGCCGCGGGCGACGCCGACCGGGAGCGGCTCTCCGGGCTCATGGCGCGGGTCAACGCCGCCTACGACGCGGGCGACCTCGCGGCGCTGGAGCTGATGGCCGAGCGGGTGGGGGCGGGCGAGGACCCGGAGGCCCCCGGCGAGGCCGAGCGGCTGGCCCACCTGGCCCGGCGCGCCGCGGCGCTCTCGGCGGTGCGCGAGAGCCTGCGGGCCGAGGAGGAGCGGCTGCGGGCCACCGACACCGCCCGGCTCCTCGGACGGGCCGAGGAGCGGCGCCGCGCCGGCGGCGACCTGCTCGCCGAGGCGCGCGAGGCCGCGCGCGCCGAGTCGGCGGCCGCCCGCGAGGACGCCCTGCACCGCATCGACCGGCTCCACGCCTCGGCGCGCGACCTGGCGCGCCACCGGAGGAACGCCATGGACAGGCTCGCCCGCCGCGGACCCACCGGCGCGCTGCGCCCCTTCGATCCCGTCGCCGAGAGCCCGCTGGTGCGCCGCGGCGCGGCCCTGCTCGCGGCCCGCGGCGCCAGCGCGGCGGCCCGGGAGCTGGCGCGGCGCCTCGAGGAGCAGGCGGCGGGGCCCCGCCCCTGGGAGGCGGCGCTCACGCTCCTCGCCTTCTTCGCGGAGGCGGCCGGGACGCCGCCCGCCTCGCTGGCCGCCGCCGGCCCCATGGCCGACGCCTGGGCCGCGGCCACCGCCGGCACCGGGGCGCCGGACCTGGCGGGGGCCCTGGGCCGGCTGCCGCGCCACCTGGCGCTGGGGCTGCGGGTGCAGGGGCGCGAGCTGCCCTTCGGCCTGCACCTCGCCGAGCCGGAGCTGGCCGCCGGCGTGCGGGTGGCGCTGGCCCGCGAGCCGGTGCGGGAGGCGGCGCGCCGCGTGCTCGGGGCGCTGGGCCCGCCGCTGCGCTGCCGCGCCTGCCGCGCCGGGCGGCCCGCGCTCCACCTGCTGCGGATCCGGGGGCTGGACGAGCTCCACGGCCTGGTCTGCCCCACCTGCGGCGCGGTGCTGCGCAGCTACTGGCAGTACGGCGAGGCCGGGGGGCTCGAGGCGCTGGCGCCGCTGGCGCTGGAGGTCGGGCTGGTCGCCGAGGTGGCGCTGCGGCTCGGCGGCGCCACGGTGGCCCTCCAGCTGCTGCCGGCGGAGCGGGAGCGGCTCACCGCCGGCGGGCTGCGCGACCGGCTGCTCGCGCTGCTCTTCGCGCCCTACCGGATCGAGCTTCCGCCCCGGGCCCTGCGCATCCGGGCCGGGCGCCGCGAGCTGCCGGCGCGCGAGCGCCTGCCCGAGGGCCGCCTCGCGGCGGCGATCGAGGGCGGCCCGCTCGGCGAGGTCGAGGCCCTGGAGTTGCTGCGCACGCGGGTGGAGCGCCGGTTCCGCGACTGAGGGCGTTTGCACCCCCGACGGGACGCGCGTCGCGTCCCGGCCGGCTTACATCCCCTCGCTGGAGCGCCCACCGGGGCGCCGGGGAGCCGCCATGCGCACCAGCCCGAAGCCGGCCGAAGCAGTCCGCGAGGCGCCGAAGGGACCGACGGAGGGCGGCCGGGCCATCCGGCGCGAGGGGGGACCAGGCCGGCTCCC
>JAJZTO010000010.1 GCA_021848865.1 Myxococcales bacterium | reverse complement strand
CCGGCTGGAGCTGCGGCTGCGCATCGTCCACGACTACACCGTCGACCACCTCCCGCCGCCGGGGCGGCCGCTCGACCAGCTGGCGCGGCGGCTCGGCTACTACGGCACCGACCCGGCGTCGCGGCTCCTCGCCGACTACGGGCGGGTGACCGAGGCGGTGCGGGAGGCGTTCGAGGAGGTGGTCCGATGAGGGGCCCCGCCGCCGGGGGAGGCGCCGCGCCCGGGGAGCCGGCCGCGCTATAGTGAGATCCTTCCGGCGGGAGGACCATGCGGCGCTCGGACCGGAGCGGAGAGCGGCTGGTGGCCACCTTCGTCCTCGGGTGGGTGCTCCTCAACTACCCGGTCCTCTCCCTGTTCGCCCGGCCGCGCACCGTCGGCGGCGTTCCCCTCCTCTACGCCTGGGTGTTCGCCGTCTGGGTGCTGGTCATCGTCGTCATGGCGCTGGTCATCGAGAGCCGGCGGGAGTGACCGGTGCTCCAGGGCTGGGTCATCGTCACCGTCTCCTTCGCCTACCTGGGCGTGCTCTTCGCCATCGCCTACACCGGCGACCAGCGCGCCGAGGCCGGCCGGTCCATCATCGCCAACCCGTACACCTACGCGCTCTCGCTGGCGGTCTACTGCACCACCTGGACCTTCTACGGCAGCGTGGGCCGGGCCGCCTCCAGCGGCGTGGGCTTCCTCCCCGTCTACCTGGGGCCGACGCTGGCGGTGGCGCTGTGGTGGTACGTCCTGCGGAAGATCATCCGCATCAGCAAGGCCTTCCGCATCACCTCGATCGCCGACTTCGTGGCCTCGCGCTACGGCAAGAGCCAGCTCCTCGGCGGGCTGGTGACGGTGATCGCCGTCCTCGGCGTCATCCCCTACATCTCGCTGCAGCTCAAGGCCGTCTCGTCGAGCTACACCATCCTGCGCCACTACCCGCAGATCGTGATGCCGGCCAAGGCCGAGGCGCTGCCCTTCGTCCAGGACACCGCCCTCTACATCGCCCTGATCCTGGCGGCCTTCACCATCCTCTTCGGCACCCGCCACCTCGACGCCACCGAGCGGCACGAGGGGCTGGTGGCGGCCATCGCCTTCGAGTCGGTGGTCAAGCTGCTGGCCTTCCTGGCCGTCGGGGCCTACGTCACCTTCGGCGTCTACCGGGGCTTCGGCGACATCTTCCAGCGCGCCCAGGAGCTGCCCCCGCTCCGGGCGCTGACCACCGTCTCGGGCGGGGGCTACGGCACCTGGGCCTTCCTCACCGTGCTCTCCATGCTCTCGGTGATGTTCCTCCCCCGCCAGTTCCAGATCTCGGTGGTGGAGAACGTCGACGAGAACCACCTGCACAAGGCCATCTGGCTCTTCCCCCTCTACCTCCTGCTCATCAACGTCTTCGTCCTCCCGGTGGCCCTGGGCGGGCTGATGCTCTTCTCCGGCGCCGGGGTGGACGCCGACACCTTCGTGCTCACCGTGCCCATGGCGCAGCGCAAGGAGGGGCTGGCGCTCTTCGCCTTCATCGGCGGGCTCTCGGCCGGCACCGGCATGGTGATCGTGGAGACCATCGCCCTCTCCACCATGGTCTGCAACGACCTGGTGATGCCGGTCCTGCTGCGGCTGGACCGGCTGCGGGTCGGCCAGCGGGGCGACGTGTCGCGGCTGCTCCTCGCCATCCGCCGGCTGGCCATCGCCGGCATCCTCCTGCTCGGCTACGTCTACTTCCGGGTGGCCGGCGAGGCCTACGCCCTGGTGGCCATCGGGCTCATCTCCTTCGCCGCCGTGGCGCAGTTCGCGCCGGCGATCCTCGGCGGCATCTACTGGAAGGGGGCGACCCGGGCCGGCGCCATCGCCGGGCTCTCGGCCGGGTTCGCGGTCTGGGCCTACACCCTGCTGCTCCCCTCCTTCGCCAAGTCGGGCTGGATGCCGACCGGCTTCCTGACCGCGGGCCCCTTCGGCATCGCCCTGCTGAGGCCGCAGGAGCTCTTCGGCCTCTCCGGGCTCGACGACATCTCCCACGCCCTGCTCTGGAGCCTGCTGGCCAACGGCGGCGCCTACGTGGGCGTCTCCCTGATCGGCGCCCCCAGCGTCGCCGAGACCACCCAGGCGGCGCTCTTCGTGGACGTCTTCCGCCACACCCACGCCACCGGCCCCTCGCGCATCTGGCGCGGCACGGCGCCGGTGGGGGACCTGCTCCCGCTGGTGGGGCGCTTCATCGGGCCGGAGCGGGCCCGCGAGGCCTTCCTGGCCCACGCGCGGCGGCGAGGGGCCGAGCGGCTGGAGGACCTGCCCGCCGACGCCGACCTGGTCCACTTCGCCGAGACCCAGCTGGCCGGCGCCATCGGCGGCGCCTCGGCGCGGGTCCTGGTCCACTCGCTGGTCCAGGAGGAGCCGCCCGGCATCGCCGAGGTGATGGACATCCTCGACGAGGCCTCGCAGGTGCGCGCCTACAGCCGGGAGCTGGAGCAGAAGTCGCGGGAGCTCGAGGCCGCCACCGCCGAGCTGCGCGCCGCCAACGCCCAGCTCCAGCAGCTGGACCGCCTCAAGGACGACTTCATGTCCACCGTGACCCACGAGCTGCGCACCCCGCTGACCTCCATCCGCTCCTTCTCGGAGATCCTGCTGGCCGAGCCCGGCATCGCCCCGGCCGAGCGCGAGCGCTTCCTGGGGATCATCGTCAAGGAGGCGGAGCGGCTCACCCGCCTCATCAACCAGACCCTGGAGATGGCCAAGATCGAGTCGGGCAGCGCCGAGTGGCGGACCAGCGAGCTGGCGGTGGACCAGGTGATCCAGGAGGCGGTCGAGGCCACCGGCCAGCTCTTCCGGGAGAAGGAGGTGGCCCTCTCGCTCGCCTGCTCGGCGCCGCACCCCCGGGCCCGGGCCGATCGCGATCGGCTCATCCAGGTGCTGATCAACCTGCTCTCCAACGCGGTGAAGTTCTGCGCGCCCCGGGACGGGCGGGTGGAGGTCCGGCTCCGGGAGGTGGACGACCTCCTCCGGATCGACGTCCAGGACAACGGGCCCGGGGTCCGGCCCGGCGACCAGGAGACGATCTTCCAGCGCTTCCGCCAGGCCGCCGACACCGTCGACGGGACCTCCCGCGGGACCGGCCTGGGCCTGGCCATCAGCCGCCGGATCATCGAGCACTTCGGCGGCCGGCTCTGGGTGGAGAGCGAGGTCGGCAAGGGCGCCACCTTCTCCTTCGTCCTGCCCCGGGAGGCTCCGGCCCCGGGGGCGACGGCCGCCGAGGCCGGGAGGTAGGCGATGGCCCCGCGCATCCTCATCGTGGACGACGAGCCCAACATCGTCATCTCGCTCGAGTACCTCATGAAGCGGGAGGGCTTCGAGGCGACGGCCGTCGCCGACGGCGACGCCGCGCTGCGGGCGCTGGCCGGCGAGCCGGCGGACCTGGTGATCCTCGACCTGATGCTGCCCAAGGTGAACGGCTTCGACGTCTGCCGGCGCATCCGGGCCGACCCGCGCTGGGGGAAGGTCCGGATCCTCATGCTCACCGCCAAGGGGCGGGAGACCGACGTGGCGCGGGGGATGCGGCTCGGCGCCGACGCCTACGTGACCAAGCCCTTCGCGACCCGGGACCTGGTGGCGCAGGTCCGGAAGCTGGTCGGTGCCCCGTGAGGCCCGGGGCCGACGGCGCGGGTGGGCCCCGGGCGGCGCTCAACCTCTACAGCCCGCTCTCCCGGATCGTGCGCGGGGAGCCGGCCACCGTCCCGCTCCAGGCCAGCGTGCGCGACGCCCTGGAGCTCATGGAGCGGAGGCACTCCCGCTTCGTCGTGGTCGCCGACCCGGCCACGCGCGTGCCGCTGGGCATCTTCACGCTGCGGGACCTGGTGGGGCGCGTCGCGCTCCCGGGCGGGAGCCTGGAGGAGCCCATCGCCCTGGCGATGACCAGCGGCCTGCTGGTCCTGGAGCCGCAGGCCAGCGCCCACCAGGCGGCGCTGGCCATGGCCCGCAGCGGGGTGCGGCACGTGGTGGTGGTGGACGGCGGCGGGCGGCTCGTCGGGGTGGTGTCCCAGGAGGACATCTTCGGCCTGCAG
Source organism: Myxococcales bacterium (assembly GCA_021848865.1). Taxonomy (GTDB): domain Bacteria; phylum Myxococcota; class Myxococcia; order Myxococcales; family Anaeromyxobacteraceae; genus JACRMN01. Next base: position 16,073 of record JAJZTO010000010.1, on the reverse strand, counting down.
CGCGTCGGGGTCCGGGAGGTGGACGACCGGCTCCGGGAGGCCACCGACCTGGCCGGGCTCCAGGAGGCGGCCCGCGCCATCCGCGGGCTCGCCGGGGGCCTGGTGGCCCAGGGCACCAGCGCCGAGACGCTGACCCACGTCCTCACCGCGCTCAACGACCTGCTCACCATCCGCGTCATCGAGCTGGCCTCGGACCAGCACGAGCTGCCGCCGGTGCCCATGTGCTGGATGGCGCTGGGCTCGGCCGGGCGCCTGGAGCAGACCTTCGCCTCCGACCAGGACAACGCCCTGCTCTTCGAGGTCGAGGAGGACGACGCCCCGGCGGTGCGGCTGATGCTCCTGCCCTTCGCCCGGGCGGTGAACCGGATGCTCGACGCCTGCGGCATCCCCTCCTGCGCCGGGAACGTCATGGCGGGGAACCCCGACTGGTGCATGACCCTCTCCGGCTGGAAGCGCACCTTCGCTCGCTGGATCCTGGAACCCACCCCGGAGGCCATCCGGCTGGCCACCGTCTTCTTCGACTTCCGGGCGGTCCACGGCAGCGCCGCGCTGGCGGAGCGGCTGCGGGAGTGGCTGCTCCGGGAGGTCTCGGGCCGCACCGTGTTCCTGCGGCAGATGGCCGAGAGCGCGCTGGTATTCCGGCCGCCGCTGGGCACGCTGCGCGGCTTCGTCCTCGATCGCTCCCGGGCCTTCCCCCACACCCTGGATCTGAAGATGGCCGGCTCGGTGCTCTTCGCCGACGCCGCCCGCATCCTGGGGCTGGCCCGGGCGGTGCCGCACACCAGCACCGCCCAGCGCCTGCGGGAGGTCGCCGAGGCCGGCTTCTTCGCCCCCGAGACGCTGGCCGGCCTGATCGACGGGTTCCACTTCATCCACCTGCTGCGGCTGCGCAACCAGGGCCGCCCCGGCCTCGCCCCGGGCGGCGGCAACCGGGTCGATCCGCGCCTGCTGAACGACCTGGACCGGCACGTCCTCCGGGAGGCCTTCCGGCAGGCGCGCCGGCTGCAGGAGACCCTGGTGGCGGAGTACGGGCTGCGGAGCTGACGGCGCCCGGGGGGCCGGCGGCGCGGGCCGCGCTCCCCCCGCCTAGAGCTGGATCTGCGCCCCCAGCTCCACCACCCGGTTGGGCGGCAGGCCGAAGAAGGAGCTGGCGGTCTGGGCGTTCCGGGCCATGACGATGAAGAGCCGCTTGCGCCAGGCGGCCATGCGCGAGGTGCCGGTGGAGAGCAGCGTCTCCCGGCCCAGGTAGTAGGTGGTGTCCATCGACACCCGGTCGAGCCGCGGCCCGGCGATGGTCCACGGCGGCAGCGAGGCCAGCAGCGCCGGGACGTCGGGGATCTCCATGAAGCCGTAGCGGCCGATCACCTGGTAGACGCCGTTGCCCAGGCTCCGGACCGAGACGCGCTCCGCCGGCGCGACCGCCGGGACCTCCTCGGTGAGGATCGACACCAGCAGCACCCGCTCGTGCAGCACCTTGTTGTGCTTCAGGTGGTGCAGCATCACCGGGGGCACGCCCTCGGGGTTCGAGGTCATGAAGACCGCCGTCCCGGGGATGCGGTGCGGCGGGTGCTTCTCCAGATCCGGCAGGAACAGGTCCAGCGGCAGCCCGGACTCGCGCAGCTGCCTCGCCAGCACGTCGCGGCCGGCCCGCCAGGTGGACATCAGCGTGAAGACGCCGGCGGCGAGGGCGATGGGGAACCAGCCCCCGTCCTCGAACTTCACCAGGTTGGCGCCGAAAAAGGAGAGGTCGGCCGAGAGGAAGGCCGCGGTGAGCGGCGCGGCCGTCCACAGCGGCCAGCGCCAGCGGTCCCGCATCACCCGGTGGAAGAGCAGCGTGGTGATGGTCATGGTCCCGGTGACGGCGATGCCGTAGGCCGCCGCCAGGGCGCCGGAGGTCTTGAAGCCCAGCACCAGGGCGATGCAGGCGACGCCCACCGCCCAGTTCACCTCGGGCACGTAGATCTGCCCGTACTCGGTGCGCGAGGTGTGGCGGATGGTGACGCGCGGCGAGTAGCCGAGCTGCACCGCCTGGTTGGTGAGGGAGAAGGCCCCGGAGATGAGCGCCTGGGAGGCGACGATGGTGGCGGCGGTGGCGACCCCGATCATCGGGTAGAGCGCCCAGCCCGGCACCAGCATGTAGAAGGGGTTCGCCGCCACCGACGGGTCGCGGAGCAGCACCGCCCCCTGGCCGAAGTAGTTGAGGAGCAGGGCCGGCATGGCCACGCCGAACCAGGCGAACCGGATGGGGCGGCGGCCGAAGTGGCCCATGTCGGCGTAGAGCGCCTCGCCGCCGGTGAGCACCAGCACCACCGCGCCCAGCACCAGGTAGCCGTGGCCGCGGTGGCGCGCGAAGAACTCCAGGGCGGGGAAGGGCGAGAGGGCGCGGAAGACGCCGGGGTCCCGGACGATGCCGTGCAGGCCGGCGGCGGCGATGGCCGCGAACCAGAGCAGCATCACCGGCCCGAAGACGGCGCCGACCGTGGCGGTGCCCCGCTTCTGGATGAGGAAGAGCAGGAAGAGGATGACGACGGTGATGGGCACCACCAGGTGGTGCAGCCCCGGCGCCGCCACCTGGAGCCCCTCGACGGCGCTGAGCACGCTGATGGCCGGGGTGATGACGCCGTCGCCGTACAGCAGCGCCGCGCCGAAGATGCCGAGCAGGAGGAGGAAGCGGCGCCCGCGGCGCGACAGCTTGCGGCGGCCGACCAGGGCCAGCAGGGCGAGGATGCCGCCCTCCCCCCGGTTGTCGGCCTGCATGACGAAGGAGAGGTACTTCCCGGTGACCACGAAGGTCATCGACCAGAAGACCAGGGAGAGGATCCCGAGGACGTTCGCGGGCGAGGGCGCGACGCCGTGCGGCCCGTTGAAGCACTCCTTCAGCGCGTACAGCGGGCTGGTGCCGATGTCGCCGTAGACCACCCCGAGCGCGCCCAGCGACAGGGCGAGCAGCGCCCTGCCGGTGGGCGCCACCGGGGCGTGGCGGTGGCGGGGCGGCTCGGCGGCCGGCGGGGCGGCGGCGGCCCCGCCCGGCGGCGCCGCGGTGACGGAAAGCTGTGGGAGCGGAGAGGACATCGGCGGCGAAGGGGGGCGAGCCTAGTCGGAGTTGCCGCCCCGCGTCGAGATGGCACTTCATCGGGGAGACCGGTCCTGCCTCCCGGGCGGGCACCTGATGCCCAAAATGGACGCTCCTTCCCCTTCCCGCTGGGACCCTTCCGGGGTTCATTTATACAATCATCTGATCTCACTGCATATTTCCAGTCACGTTGGGGCATGACGTTTGCCTGCGGGAGCGGGCGCACATCGGTGCGGCTTTCTGTCACATGTCCAGGTAGATTCCGCGCCCCGCGGCCACGAGGGAACATGCGCGCCATGCCCAAGCAGGAGCCCCCGCCGGGAAAGGTGGACCCGACCCCGTCCACCGGAGGGGGTCCCGGCGGCGGTCCGCCGTCGGCGCCCCGGGGCGGCTCGGGACCCGGCCGCCTGCGGCGCCTCCTCGTCGGCGCGCCCAAGGACCTCCACGATCCCGACGTCTTCCACCGCATCTCCCTCATCGCCTTCCTGGCCTGGGTGGGACTGGGCGCCGACGGCCTCTCCTCCTCGGCCTACGGCCCGGACGAGTCCTTCCGGGCCCTGGGCCCGCACCACTACCTGGCGCTGGCCCTGGCGGCGGCCACGGCCCTCACCGTCCTCGTCATCTCGGTCGCCTACTCGCAGATCATCAGGCGCTTCCCCTTCGGCGGCGGCGGCTACGTGGTGGCGACGAAGCTCCTCGGCTCGCGCTGGGGCGTGGTCTCCGGTTCGGCGCTGCTCGTGGACTACGTGCTGACCATCTCCACCTCCATCGCCAGCGGCGCCGACCAGATCTTCAGCGTCCTCCCGCCCGCCTGGCACCCGTGGAAGCTGGCGGTGGAGGCGGCGGTCATCGGCGTCCTGGTGGTGATGAACCTGCGCGGGGTCAAGGAGTCGGTCACCATCCTCGCCCCCATCTTCCTGTTCTTCCTCCTCACCCACGCCGTCTGGCTGGTGGGCGGCATCGGCTGGCACCTCGGCGACCTGCCGGCGGTGGCGCGCGAGGTGAAGGGCGGCTTCACCACGGGGATGGCGACGCTCGGGCTCGCCGGCATGTTCTCCATCTTCCTGCGCGCCTACTCCATGGGCGCGGGCACCTACACCGGCATCGAGGCCGTCTCCAACGGCCTCCAGATCATGCGCGAGCCCAAGGTGCACACCGCGCGGAAGACCATGGTCTACATGTCGGTCTCGCTGGCGGTGACCGCCGGCGGGATCCTGCTGCTCTACATGCTCTTCCGGGTGTCGCCGCTCCCGGGCCAGACCATGAACGCGGCCGGGCTCCGGGCCTTCGCCGGGGGCTGGCGCCCGGCGGGGCTGCCGGCCGGCGCGGTCTACGTCTTCCTCACCCTCGCCGCGGAGGCGGCGCTGCTCTTCGTCGCCGCCCAGGCCGGCTTCATCGACGGCCCGCGGGTGATGGCGAACATGGCGGTGGACTCCTGGCTGCCCCACCGCTTCGCGCAGATCTCCGACCGGCTCACCATGCAGAACGGCGTGGTGCTGATGGGCGCCGCCTCCATCGGGACGCTGCTCTACACCCGCGGCGACATCACCGCCCTGGTCACGATGTACTCCATCAACGTCTTCGTGACCTTCTCGCTCTCCCAGGCGGCGATGCTCCGCTACTGGTGGGGCCACCGCGCCGACCCCGGCTTCAAGCGCGGCACCGCCATCCACGCCGTGGCCCTGGCGATGTGCCTCGCCATCCTCACCGGCAGCGTCTACGAGAAGTTCGGCGAGGGGGGCTGGGTCACGCTGGTCGTCACCGGCGCGGTGGTGGCGCTCTGCCTGGCCATCCGCTCCCACTACCGCACCGTGCAGGGGAACCTCCGGCGGCTCAACGAGATCATGAACGCGCTGCCCTCGCAGCAGCCGGCCGAGCCGAAGGCCCTGGACCCCCGCGCGCCGACGGCGGTGCTGCTGGTGGGCACCTACTCGGGCCTCGGCATCCACCAACTCCTCTCGGTCCAGCGCCTCTTCCCCGGCCACTACCGGAACTTCGTCTTCCTCTCGGTGGGCGTCATCGACTCGGCGGCGATGAAGGGGCAGGAGGAGGTGGAGGCGGTGGAGCGCCAGACCCGGGCCAGCCTGGAGAAGTACGTGGCGCTGGCGCAGCGGCTGGGGCTGGCCGCCGACCTCCGCATGGCGGTGGGCACCGAGGCGGTGGCGGAGGCCCAGAAGCTCTGCCTGGCGGTGGGCAAGGAGTTCCCGCGCGCCCTGTTCTTCGCGGGCAAGCTGGTCTTCGAGCGGGAGCACTGGTACCAGCGCATCCTCCACAACGAGACGGCCTACCAGCTCCAGCGCCGCCTCCAGTTCGCCGGCCTGAACGCCATGGTCCTGCCGGTGCGCGTGCTCGAGCCGGCCACCGGGTGACGCCGCGGCGGCCGGCCACGGCGCGGGGCCTGCCAGCCCCCGGCGGCGCGGGTATGATGTCTTGACGCGGCGCGTCCGCGCCCGTCCTGCCCTTGGCGAACCTCGACCTCGACCAGCTCCGTACCCAGGACCGCCCCTTCGAGGAGGCGGAGGCGGCCCTGGTCCACGGCGTGGTGGCCCTCCCGCGCTGGCTCCCCGAGCCCGACGAGCACGGGCTGCGCTACGCCCTGAACCTGGCCCGGCTGACGCGCCTCACCGGGCCCGACGGCCGCGAGCTGGACCTCTCCGGGCCGCTCGCCGCCTACCGGGCCGAGCTCGGGGCGGTGGTCGAGCCGCTGCTCCTCGGCCCCGGCGGCGTGAACCAGGTCGGCGTGGTGCGAGCGGCGCCGCGGATCGCCGCCCGGGCGCGCGAGGAGCGGGCCCGCCTGCTCTCGGGGCCGGCCGCCGGCCTCCCCCCCGAGGCGCTGGACCGCGAGCTCTGCGAGAAGGCGCTGGTGCTGGTGGCGGGCGGGGGCGGCGGGGTCTCGTACGTCTTCCTGGGCGGCTTCGCGCTGCTCGAGCAGTACGGGCTGGTCCCGCGCCTGCTGGCGGGCGCCTCGATGGGCTCGATCCTGCTGCTCTTCCGCGCCCGGCGATCCCGCTTCGACCCGGAGGAGGTGGCCGAGGTGGTGGACGGCCTCTCCTTCCGCACCCTGTTCCGGTTCCTCGACGTGGAGTCGCGCTACTCGCTGCCGGGCACCATGCGGCTGTACCTCCGGTCCGGCATCGGCGAGTTCATGAAGGGGGCGGACGGCGCGCCGCTCACCCTGGGCGAGCTGCCCATCCCGCTGCTGGTGGCGGTGACCGGCATCCGCGCCGGCGCCCTCCCCCACGACCCCTCCTTCTACGAGCACCTGCTCGACCTGCACGGCCGGGCGCCGCGCCCCAGCGTCCTGAAGCGGCTGGCGGGAGACCTGGTGGGATCGCTCGCGGAGCTGGTCCGCCAGCGGGACCGCTTCACCCGGCTCTACCTGGGGGCCGACGAGCACACCCGGGCCTTCGACGCCGTGGACGCGGTGGGCTTCTCCTCGTCGCTCCCCGGCGTCATCCACTACGACATCGTCCGCGAGGACGAGCGGATGCACCGCCTGCTCGAGGAGCTGTTCCGGCGCCACGACCTCTTCCGGCTGATGGACGGCGGCATCGCCGACAACGTCCCGGCCCGGGCCGCCTTCCAGGCGGTGCACGAGGGGCGGCTCGGCACCCGCAACGCCTTCGTCCTGGCCTTCGACGGCTTCGGGCCCAAGCTCAGCCAGCCGCTCTGGTTCAGCGTGGAGCAGCTGGTGGCCCAGAACGTCGCCCGGAACCGCCCCTTCATCCACCACCACCGCTCCTTCCAGCAGACCCTGTCGCCGGTGGAGCTGGTGCCGTCGGTCTCCCGGGTGCGCCGCGCCATCCAGTGGGGCAAGGAGGAGCTGCTGCCGGACATGCCCTTCGTCGCCCGGATGGTGCGTCCCTTCCCGCCGCCCCGCTGACCGGCGCGGCGCACCGTGACCCGGGAATCACCCGCCGGGTGGGGCGTTCTCCGTTCGATGTCCGGCACCGGATCCAGTCGTTGGAGCCGCGGCGACGAGCCGCGACCTCCGGGTCCGGGTTTTCGGGCGCAGACGACCGGAATTGATTACGTTTCCGCAAAAGTCTTGACCTTCCGCAAGGTTTTCAGCTAGAGTCCGCACCTTCCGCGAAAAGCGGACAAATTCTATCGTAATTTCCAGGGCTTACGCGATACCGGGCGATTGCGACCGGCCCGCGGAGACACCTGGATGCCGAGGGCCTCAATGCGCAGCCGCTACCTGGACGTCGACGACATCTCGGAGGACTTCCGGGATCTCCTGGCCGACGAGCCGGAGATCGCACAGGATTTCCAGCGCAAGTACGAGCTGTCGTGGCTCTACCACGACAGCGCGCTCGAAGGCGTCGTGCTCACCGGCCTGGAGATGGCGATGGCCCTCGCCAACCAGCCCGTGGCCGAGGCCACCGCCGTCTCGCTCTACCGCGAGGTCCAGAACGCCAAGCAGGCCATCGACTTCGTCCGGGCCGAGGCGGCGGGCAAGAAGCTCCGCATCAACCTCACGATCATCAAGAAGATCTACGAGACCCTGGGCGCGGGCATCGACGGCAAGAGCGTCGCCGACTACCGCAAGGACATCCCGCTGCACCGGGCCTACTTCCACGAGATCGCCGCGCCGGCCCGCATCCCGTTCCTGCTCGGCAAGCTGGTGGATTTCTGCGACTCCTCGGAGTTCCGCGGCCTCCACCCGATCCAGAAGGCGAGCCGCGTCTCGCACGCCTTCATGCAGGTCTACCCCTTCACCGAGAACTCCGGCCGGGTGGCGCGCCTGCTCGCGAACCAGGTGCTGCTGCACCACGGCTACCTGCCCTGCATCATCCACGCGACCGACCGGCAGCGGTACTACGAGTCGCTGCGCGGCCCCGAGGCCGGCCTGCGCGAGCTGATGCTCGACGCCCTGGAGAACGCCCTCGCCAACGCCGACAAGTTCGTGCGGTCGGCGATGGAGCTGCGCGCGAAGAAGGCCGCCCGGTAGGGCCCCTCCCGCGGCCGCTCCCGGCCTCGCGGGAATTCCCTTCACCCTTCAGGGGGACCTCCGGCCTGCCGTGGCGGGGGGTGGGGCCCTGGTGTATAGGTGCCCCCCCATGATCCTCGGAGCCCATGAAGGCGTGGCGGGGGGCGTCTCGACGGCCTTTGCCCGGGCGGACGAGGATGGCGCCGATTCCGTACAGATCTTCACCAAGAGCGCGCGCGGCTGGGCGGCGAAGGCGCTCGACCCGGAAGAGGTGCGCCGCTTCCGCGCCGAGGCGAGGCGCACCGGCAAGCCGGTGGCCGCCCACTCCTCCTACCTCATCAACGCCGGCGCCCAGGACAAGCTCATCCGCAAGAAGAGCTGGGCGGCGCTCGCCGACGAGCTGGCGCGGTGCGCCGCCCTGGGCATCCGCTGGCTCATCTTCCACCCCGGCTCCCACCCGGACGCCGACGAGGGCATCCGGGTCGCCGCCGACGGGATGGCCCAGGCCCTCGACCGCGTGCCCGGCCCGGTGCGGCTCCTCGTCGAGACCACCGCCGGCCAGGGCTCCTCGCTCGGGTGGCGCTTCGAGCAGGTGGCCGCCCTCCGCGAGGGGGTGCCCGGCGCGCTCCGCCGCCGGGTGGGGGTGTGCCTCGACACCTGCCACGTCTTCGCCGCCGGCTACGACCTCCGCACCGCCGAGGGGACGGCGGCGACGCTGGCGGAGCTGGACCGGACGGTGGGCCTCTCCCACCTCGAGGCCTTCCACCTGAACGACTGCAAGAAGCCGCTGGGCTGCCGGGTGGACCGCCACGAGCACATCGGGCAGGGGCAGATCGGCCTCGAGGCCTTCCGCGCCCTGGTGAACGACCCCCGCTTCGCCGCCACCCCCGCCTTCCTGGAGACGGACCTGAGGTTCCGGGAGAACCTGGGCGTCCTCCGCTCCCTCGTCCGATGAAGTCCGCCCTCCGCATCGCCGGACCGGCGCGCCCGCGCGCCCTGCGTCCTCCCCGCCGCCACCTCCCCGGCGAGGCCGACGGCGTGGCGGCGAAGCTGCGGCGGCTGCTGGCGCACGCCCGCGGCCACCGGCGCGCCCTGGTGCTCACCCACGACAACCCGGACCCCGACGCCCTGGCCTCGGCGGTGGCGCTGGCCCACCTGCTGGAGCGGCTCGCCGGCGTCGAGGCGGTGGTGGCCTACGGCGGCATCGTCGGCCGCGCCGAGAACCGCGCCCTGATCCGGGTGCTGAAGCTCCCGGTGGTCCCGGTCTCGCGGGTGGTCTTCGACGAGCACGACCTGGTGTGCATGGTCGACACCCAGCCGGAGCAGGGGAACCACTCCCTGCCGGCGCGGATCTTCCCGGACGTGGTCATCGACCACCACCCGCCCCGCCCCGAGACCCGGCTGGTCCCGGTGGCCGACGTCGGCGGCCACATGGGCTCGACCTCGACGCTGCTCGCCAACTACTTCCGGGAGAGCGGCCTCTCCATCCCGCCGGCGCTGGCCACCGCCCTGTACTACGGCATCAAGGCCGACACCCGGGACCTCGGGCGCGAGACCACGCCCCAGGACGTCGAGACCTACCTCTGGCTCTTCCCCATGGTGGACAAGGAGGCGCTGGTGGAGGTGGAGCACCCGCGCCTGCCGGCCGCCCACTTCCGGCTGCTGCACACCGCCATCGAGCGGGCCCGGCAGTACGGCCACGCGGTGGTCTGCGACCTCGGGGAGATCTACGCCCCCGACGTGGTGGCCGAGGTGGCGGAGCGCTTCCTGTTCCTGGACCGGGTGAAGTGGTCGCTGGCCTTCGGCACCTACGAGGACCAGCTCTACTTCTCGCTGCGGGTCGGCGACCGCCGCATGAACGCCGGCCGGCTCATCCGCGAGGTCATCGAGGAGAAGGGCGGCGTCGCCGGCGGCCACGGCTCGATGGCCGGCGCCCGCATCCCCCTGCGCGGCCTGGCGCCCGCGGCCCGGGCCCGGCTGCGCCAGGAGCTGGTGCAGCGCTTCCTGGCGGAGTTCGGCGCGCGGACGCGCCGCCCCCGGAAGCTGGTGTGATCTACCTCGACCACAACGCCATCACCCCCATGCGGCCCGAGGCGGTGGCCGCGGTGGAGGCGGCCCTGCGGGTGCACGGGAACCCGTCGTCGATCCACGCCGCCGGCCGCGCCGCCCGCGACCTCCTCGACGCCGCCCGGGCCCGCGCCGCCGCCGCCCTCTCCGCCCGCCCCTCCGAGATCGTCTTCACCGCCGGCGCCACCGAGGCGGCCGCGCTCGCCCTCCGCGGCGCGCTCGCCGCCGCGCCGCCGGGCCGCCGCGAGCTGGTGGTGACGGCGGTGGAGCACCCCTGCGTGCGCGACCTGGCCGCGCTGCTCGCCCGGGGTGGCGTCCCGGTGCGGACGATCCCGGTGGACCGCCGGGGGCTCCCCGACCTCGACGCGGCCCGCGCCGCCGTCTCGGAGCGGACCGCGCTGGTCTGCGCGATGCTCGCCAACAACGAGACCGGGGTGCTCTCCCCGGCCGGCGAGCTCGCCGCCATCGCGCGGAACGCCGGGGCGCTCACCTTCTGCGACGCGGTCCAGGCGGTGGGGAAGATCCCGGTGGACGTGCGCACCCTGGGCGCGGACCTCCTCGCCCTCTCCGGCCAGAAGCTGGGCGGGCCGCGCGGCGCCGGCGCCCTCTGGGTGCGCGACGGCACGCCGCTCCAGCCGGTCCTGGGCGGCCACCAGGAGCGGGGCCGGCGCGCCGGGACCGAGAACCTCCCCGGCCTCGCCGGCCTGGGCGCGGCCCTGGAGGCGGCCGGCGCCCGGCGCGACGAGGAGATGGCCCGCGTCGGGCGGCTCCGCGACCGGCTGGAGGCGGGGCTGCTCGCGGCCGTGCCCGGGGCGCGGGTGAACGGCGCCGGCGCGCCGCGGCTCCCGACCACGGCGTCGATCACCTTCCCCGGCGCCGACGGCGAGGCGCTGCTCATGGCGGCCGATCTCGAGGGGCTCTGCGCCAGCGCCGGCGCGGCCTGCACCTCGGGCTCGACCAAGCCCTCCCACGTCCTCTCGGCCATGGGGCTCGACCCGGCCGAGGCCCGCGGCACGCTGCGGCTCTCGCTCGGCTGGTGCTCGACCGCGGACGAGGTGGAGCGGGCGCTGGAGATCCTGCCGCCGCTCGTCGCCCGGGTCCGGGCGGCGATCCCCGCCTAGCGACGGGCGAGGCCGCCGGCCCTCAGCCCTCGGCGCCGAACAGCCCCCGCACCACCGCGGCGATGGCCAGCTCGGTGCCGACGTTCGGGTCGTAGCGCCCCTCGAGCAGCGAGGCGAACTCCCCCGCCGCGGTGATGCGGTCGTGGGGCCCGAGGGCCCGCAGCACCAGCTCGTCCAGCTCGAAGGGGACCTCGGGGCGCAGGCTGGAGGGGGCGCGCCGCTGGCCGGAGAGGATGGCGCGGGCCACCGTGGAGGGATCGTCGCCCGCGAAGGCCGGCTGGTTCACCAGCAGCTCGTAGAAGAGCGCCCCCAGCGCGAAGACGTCGGTCATGGGGCTGACCGGCTCGCCGCGCAGCTGCTCCGGCGCCAGGTAGCGCACCTTGCCGAAGATGGCCTGGCCCTTCCCCTCCCCCACCGCCCGGGCCACGCCGAAGTCGCCGAGCTTCACCTCGCCGAGCCGGGAGATGAAGACGTTCTGCGGGGAGACGTCGCAGTGGACGATGCCCAGCGGCTGGCCGCGGAAGTCGCGGGCGCGGTGGGCGTGGTCCAGCGCCTGGGCCAGCACGTGGGCCAGGTAGGCGGCGAAGTCCACCGGGAGCTGGATCTTCCGGGCGGCGCAGCGCGAGAGGATCTGGCGCAGGTTCCGGCCGTCCACGTACTCCATCGCGATGTAGGGGCCGTCCTCGGCCATCCCGGCGTCGTAGATCTCGACGATGTGCGGGTGGCGCAGGCGGCTGGTGGTCATCGCCTCGCGCCCGAAGAGGCGGACCTGCTCCGGGTCCCGGGCCACCTCGGGCAGGAGCATCTTCAGGGCCACCGGCCAGCCCGCGCGCGGCGGGTTCAGGGCGCGCCCCTTGAAGACCTCGGCCATGCCGCCGCGGCCGAGCAGCCCCTCGATCTCGTAGCCGGGGATCCGGCGCGGGGCGCTCACATCCGGTCCCGGAGGGCGCGGTACTCGCGCGTGCCGCGCAGCGAGGCCAGGTCGGCGTCCCCGTCCACCCCCTCGGCGGTGGCGTAGCCGTTCATGGCGGCGATCTGGAGGTAGCGCAGCGCCAGGGTCCGCTCGCCCCGCAGGGCGTAGACGCAGGCCATGTTGTAGTAGGCGTCGCCGAAGTCCGGGTCCACCGCCAGCGCCTTCTTGTACCAGCCGAGCGCCGCCGGCAGGTCGTTGCGCATCCGGTAGGTGACGCCGACGCCGTTGTAGGCCTCGGGGACGGCGGCGTCGGCCTCGATCGCCTCGAGGAAGCGCTCGCGCGCCCGCTCGAAGTTCCCCTCCCGCAGCCAGGCCGCGCCGTCGCGCAGGAGCTTCCGGGCCCGGGCGCGCGCGTCGGGCGACGGGCCGGGGCGGGAGGCGGCCCGGGCGCGGCGCGCCCGCGTCAGCGTCACGCCGCCCTTGCGGCCGAAGGGGCCGGCGCAGCCCTTCTCGGCGACGTGGACGGCGCCGGCGAGCCGCTCCGGGCCGACGAGCAGCAGCGCGCTCGACCAGCCCTCCGCCGGGCAGGACGGTCCGGCGAGGCAGACGCGCAGCTCGCCGGCGAGCGAGTCGTCGACCAGCGTGCCGCGCAGCACCTCCTCGCCGGGCCGGAAGCCGCAGGCCTTCCCGGGTGCGACCAGGGTGCCGCGGAAGCCCTCTCCGGCCCGGGCGATCCGCACCCGGCCGACCGGGGAATCCCACTCGCCTTCCGGGGGCTTGCCCGAGGCCCCGGCCGCCGCGGGCAGGAGGGCCGCGAGCAGCATGGCAAGACGAGGTGTCGCGGCCACGCCGGCATCCTAACTCATCTGGGACGGTGCGCTTCCGGCCGGGCCGGCTTGACTCTCCCCGCTGGCGTGGCTACGATCTGCTTGTAGAAATCCTCGTGATTTCGTGGATTTGTGGCTCTTTGACCGCTCGTCATCCGCTTGCCCCCTGCCGGGTTCGTGATTCGGCTTCGAGTCGTTTGGGCCGACTTTGAAAAAAGAGGAGTGCCTGACCGCCTCCATGCGCAAGCTCCCATGCAGCGAGGGAGAAGCCTACGGAAAGCGGTTTCATCGGGTACCCCACCTGTGGTGACACAGGTCCAAGCAACCGAGCCACACGGCCCACGCGGGGGGCTCTTTCTTTTCCCGACGTCGACGGACGGTGAAACGTGACGGACACCGAGAAGGAGCGGCTGCGCGCCCGGGTGGTGGCGGCGCGCCGGGCCATCCCGGAAGCGGACCGGGCGGCGCGCTCGCGCGAGGCGGCCCTCCGCGTCGCCGCGCTCCCCGCCTTCGCGCGGGCCCGGGTGGTGGCGCTCTACGCCCCGATGGGCGCGGAGCTGGACACCGCCGAGCTGGTGCGGCTGGCGCTGGCGGCGGGGAAGGAGCTCGCCTGGCCGCGGCTGGTCGAGGGGACGCGCCGCCTGGCCTTCGCCGCCTGCCCCCCCGCCGCGCTCCGGCCCGGACCCTTCTCCACCCGGCAGCCGCCCCCGGACGCGCCCGAGGTGCCGTTCGAGCGCATCGACGTGGTCTGCGTGCCCGGGGTCGCCTTCGACGCCTCCCTGCGCCGGCTGGGGCGGGGCGGCGGCTACTACGACGCCACCCTGCCGGCCCTCGGCGGCCGGGCCCTGCGGGTGGGGCTGGCCTTCGAGGCGCAGGTCGTGCCGGCGGTCCCGGCGGAGCCGGGCGACGCGCCGGTGGACCTCCTGGCCACCGAGTCCCGGCTCCTCGGCCCCGCGGGCCGGCCGGCCGCCGGTTGACAGCCGGGCCGGCCCCGGGCTTCCATGCGCCCCCCATGCGCCTCCTCTTCCTCGGCGACGTCTTCGGAAAGCCCGGCCGCGACGCGGTGAAGCGCCTCGTCCCCCGGCTCATCGCCGGTCGCGGCGTGGACCTGGTGGTGGCCAACGCCGAGAACTCCGCCTCCGGCGTGGGCGTGACCCCGGAGACGGCCGACGAGCTGCTCGCGGCCGAGGTGGACCTGCTCACCAGCGGCAACCACATCTGGGCCAAGCGCGAGATCGTCCCCTACCTCTCGGCCCCGGAGGCGCGGCTGCTGCGTCCCGCCAACTACCCGCGCGGCGCGCCCGGGCGCGGCAGCACCGTCCTCTCCACGCCCGACGGCCGCAGGCTCGGCGTGGTGAACCTCGAGGGCCGGGTCTTCATGAAGAACCTGGACGACCCCTTCGCGGTGGGGCTGGCCGAGGTGGAGGCGCTGCGGGCCCAGGGGGTGCGCTGCATCCTCGTGGACATGCACTGCGAGGCCACCAGCGAGAAGAACGCCATGGGCCATTACCTCGACGGCAAGGTGTCGGCGGTGCTCGGGACCCACACCCACGTCCAGACCGCCGACGCCCGGGTGCTCCCGGGCGGCACCGCCTTCATCACCGACGTGGGGATGTGCGGCCCCTGGGACTCGATCATCGGCGTGCGGAAGGAGCTGGTGCTGCAGCGCTTCCTCACCCAGCGTCCCATGGCCTTCGAGCCCGCCAGGCGCGAGGTCCACCTGCAGGGGGCGCTGGTGGAGATCGACGAGGCCAGCGGCAAGGCGCTCGCCATCGAGCGCGTGCAGGAGCGGCTGCCGGACTGATCGGCGCGGCAGCCTGCTGGGGTCCGGCGGCTCCGCCGCCCGGCGGGCCACAAGGGCCCGCCCTACGAACCTGGAGGGCCGGGGCTCGTCCCCGGCCGGCCGGTTCAGCCCTCGACCACCAGCAGCGCGTAGCTCTTCTTCCCCTTCTGCAGCAGCAGGTAGCGGCCGCAGAGCAGGTCGCCGGCCCCGGGCCTGGCCTCGGCCGCGGCCAGCGGCGCGCCGTTCAGGGAGAAGCCCTTGCCCTGGATGCCGCGGCGGGCGTCCCCCTTGGAGGAGGCGAGGCCGCTCTTCACCAGCAGGTCGGCGGCCGTGAGCGCGCCCAGCTCCGAGCGGGCCAGCGGCGCGCTGGGGATCTCCCGGGCCAGCACCTCGAAGACCTCGGCGCCGGCGCCGCGGACGTCGGTGGCGCCGAAGAGCAGCCGGCTCGCCGCCACCACCCCGCGGGCCGCCGCCTCCCCGTGGATGCGGGCGGTCATCTCCTCGGCGAGGGCGCGCTGCGCCGGGCGCCTGGCCGGGTCGGCGGCCTGCTCGGCGAGGAGCGCGGCGATGCGCTCCATCGGCTCGAAGCTGAAGGTCTTCAGCACCCGCTCCACGTCCCGGTCGTCGGTCTGCAGCCAGAACTGGAAGAACTGGTAGGGGGAGGTCCGGGCCGGGTCGAGCCAGACGTTCCCCTGCTCGCTCTTGCCGAACTTGGCGCCGCTGGCGTTGGTGAGCAGGGGGAAGACCAGGCCGTGGGCGCCGGCCCCCTCGCGCCGCGCGATGAGCTCGGTGCCGGCGGTGATGTTGCCCCACTGGTCGCTGCCGCCCATCTGCAGCTCGCACCGCTGCGTGCGCCACAGGTGCCAGAAGTCGTAGGCCTGGACCAGCATGTAGCTGAACTCGGTGAAGGAGATGCCGGTCTCCATCCGGTTCTTCACCGAGTCCTTGGCCAGCATGTAGTTCACGGTGAAGTGCTTGCCGGCGTCCCGCAGGAACTCCATGAGGCCCAGCGGCCGCAGCCAGTCGGCGTTGTTCACCACCCGTGCGGCGTTGGCGCCGTCGAAGCGGACGAAGCGCTCCAGCTGGGTGCGGATGCGCGCGGCGTTGTGGTCGATCTGCTCCACCGAGAGCACCGGCCGCTCTCCGCGCCGGCCGCTCGGGTCGCCCACCATGCCGGTGCCGCCGCCGACGAGGACGATGGGGGTGCCGCCGCAGCGCTGCAGCCAGGCGAGCCCCATCACCGGGACCAGGTTGCCGACGTGGAGCGAGTCGGCGGTGGGGTCGAAGCCCACGTAGCCGGTGATGGGCCCCTGCGCCAGCCGCTCCTTCAGGCCGGGCGTGGCGTCGTGGATGAGG
>JAJZTO010000319.1 GCA_021848865.1 Myxococcales bacterium | reverse complement strand
TCCCCGTTCGCCGCCTCGAGCTGGATCAGCACCGATTCGGCCGCGGCGTGGCGCACCACGTTGTTCAGCGCCTCCTGGCAGATCCGGAAGAGCGCGATCTCCACCTCCGGCGCCAGCCGCGCCGGGGGCGGCGGCCCCAGCTCGCAGCGCAGCGCCACGCCCCGGTCGCGCAGCTGCCGCTCGGCGTACCAGCGCACCGCCGAGTAGAGCCCGAGGTCGTCGAGGACGGCCGGCCGCAGGTCCTGGATCAGCCGGTGGATGCCCTCGAGGACGTGGACCCCGAGCGCCTTCACCTCGTCGAGCCGGGGGGACGGGCCGCCGCTCCGCAGCGCCGCCACGGCCGTCTCCAGCCCCATCACCAGCACCGCCAGCTCCTGGGTGGTCTCGTCGTGCAGCTCCCGGGCGATGCGCTTGCGCTCGTCCTCCTGCGCGGTGATCACCGTCCGCAGCAGCCTCGCCCGCTGCTCGTCCCGCTCGCGCAGCGCCTGGTAGGCCTGGTTCAGCTCCCGGGTCCGCGCCTCCACGCGCCGCTCCAGGCCGGCGTTGGCCCGCTCCACCTGGGCCATCGACTCGGCCAGCGAGGCCCGCATCCGGTCCAGCGAGCGCCCCAGCCGGCCGATCTCGTCCCGCCCCAGGTCGGGGATGGGCTCGTCCAGCCGGCCGGCGGCGATCTTCTCGGCCTCGGCGCCGAGCTGCTCGACCGGCCGGGTGATGCTGCGGGCCGCGCCCCAGGCGAAGCCCGCCGCCACGATCAGCAGGCCGACCAGGAGCGTGGGGATCGAGCGCGGCAGCGAACCGGCGGTCGCCAGGGTCCCCTCCTCCGGCTCGACCACCACCACCGCCCAGCGCGCCGTCGAGAGCGGCGCCACGGTGAACACCCCGGGATATCCCTTGGCGTCGCGCCGCGACTCGAGGAGGTGGCACGCCGCGCAGCGCTGCGACTCGGCGCGGTGCTCGCGGATGAGCCGCTGCACCATGGGCTGGCAGGTGGCGGCGGCGCGGAGCTGGCGCCGATCGGTGCTGGCCAGCACCAGGCCCTCGGCGTCCACCAGGTCGGCGGTGCCCTTCCGCCCCAGGACCACGTGCCGCAGCTCCGCCGCCTGGTGCGGCAGGGACGGGTCGAGCAGGCCGCCGACGACGCCGGCGAGGCCGCCGCGCCAGCTCGCCACCGGCACCAGTGCGTAGACGCGGTAGCCGGCGCCGTCGGGGACCAGCCCCGACACCACCGGCTTCCCGGTCCGCAGGGCCTCGACCAGCTCGGGGAGGTCCGGCGGCGGGGAGAGCGGGCGCTCCCGCTGCGGCTCCTCCGCCAGGGTGCGGCCGTTGACGTCGAGGAGGAAGACCCCGCCCGTGAACCGCAGTCCCATGAAGGCGCGGCGCAGCAGCTCCCGCTCGCGCTCGGGGTTGCGCTGATCCGGGTCGAGCGCCAGGGAGGAGGCGGTGCGCTGCAGGTCCTCGAGGTCCGCGGTCAGCTCCGCGTCCTGGTGCGCCGCCACGGCCTGGGCGGCGGCCCGGCGCTCGAGCAGCACCCGGTCGTCCAGCTCGCGCAGCCGGGTCCAGCTGACGCCGGCGATCAGCGCGACCGGCAGCAGGACGCCCACGCCGACGAGCAGCAGCACGCGAAAGCGCAGCCGGGAGCGGTGCCGGGCCCAGGTCGTGCTCACGGCTCGTCCCTCGAGGTGCGGGCCATGCGCACCATCTCCTCGACGGTGCCGCGCGAGCGCAGCACCACCTGCCGCCCCTTGGTGCGCCAGGTCAGCTCGCGCCACACCTGGCCGTCGGGGCCGGTGAAGCGGCGCAGGCGGGCCTGCTCCCCCTGGATCCAGATGGGGGTCTCGTCGAGCGGCCGGATCTCCGGCAGCAGCCGGTCCGGGACGTCGCCGGGCCGGACCGCCTGGCCCAGCACCATGTAGGGGCCGCCGCGCCGTCCGTCGAAGGCGAGCGCCGCGCCGGGCACCGGCCCGCGGCGGATGCGCACCGCCGAGGGCGGCCACTCGATGGTGTCGGGGAAGTAGCCGGGCAGGAGCAGGCGGGCGCCGAGCCGGCGCTCCGCCTCCGCGACCGTCGGGACCGCCCGGACGTCGCGTGGCTCCCCCAGGATCCAGGCGGGGGCCGCGTCGAGCCCGGCGAGCAGCAGCGCCGCGACGCCCAGCACCACGGCGAGGCCGGCCAGCGTCCGCCAGAGGTCGGAGGGGCGCCAGCGCGCCGATGGGACCGGGGCGCTCACGCGACGAAGAACAGCAGCGCCGGCAGGGAGAGGGCCACCAGCGCGAGCCGCAGGGCGGGCAGCGGCCCGCGCC
The DNA here is from genome assembly GCA_021848865.1 of Myxococcales bacterium. Classification (GTDB taxonomy): domain Bacteria; phylum Myxococcota; class Myxococcia; order Myxococcales; family Anaeromyxobacteraceae; genus JACRMN01. The sequence continues at coordinate 1,521 of JAJZTO010000319.1, read as the reverse complement.
CCGGGGCCGCGCCCTCGAGCAGGCGCCGGCAGCGCACCTCGACGTCCCGGGAACGGGCCCGCCGCAGCGGCTCGCGCAGCGCGGCGCCGAACGGGAGCCGGCTGCGGAGCGGCCGGCCGCCGGTGGCGCGGTAGAGCTTGAGCAGCGCGCTGGCCAGCGCCAGCCGGTCGCCGGACGCCTCGGCCCCGCGGTCGTCGCTGCGCCGCTCCGCCTCCCGGGCCAGGGTCCGCGCCAGCACCTGGGCCACCGGGTTGAAGAAGGCCAGGCCCCGCACCGCCATGAGCACCCAGGAGACCAGCGGGTCCCGCGCCTTCAGGTGCACCAGCTCGTGCGCCAGGGCCGCCCGCCGCTCCTCCGGGTCGAGGAGCGCCAGCGCCCCGCGGGACACCACGATCCCGGGGTGGCGTACCCCGGCGCAGAACAGGGCGGGCGCCTCGGTGGCGAGCAGCCGCAGCGGCGGCGCCGCCAGGCCGACCGCCCGGGCCAGCGCGGCCACGTCCCCCGCCAGCTCGGGCGGCGGCTCGCCGCCGGGCGCCCCGTCGCGCCGGTTCCCGCGCAGCAGCGGCACCAGGTCCATGAGGAAGAGGGCGAGCCCCATCGCCGCCATGGCGACGACGAAGATCGGGAAGAGGCCGACCGAGAAGATCCGCAGCTCGTCCCAGTGCCGGCCCGCGAACAGGGCCCAGGAGTCGTGGAAGTCGTCCCCGGCGCGCGCCGGCAGCAGCCAGAGGACGGGGCTCACCACCAGGGGCTGGGCCAGGGCCACCAGGCGGAAGGCCAGCCGCTCCTCGGGCCGGGCCACGCGCCAGATCCGGAGCAACGCCTCCACCGCCAGCGCCGCGACCAGGGCGTGGACGATCGACTGCGCGGCGAGGTCAGCCCATCTTCCCGGCATCCGCGTGGCCGTGGCCCAGCTCGGCCAGGCTCTTCCCCTCCATGCGCGCGAGCTCCAGGGGGTGCTCGTGCAGCATGCGCTCGCGGGTGATCTTACCCGTGAAGATGCTGGTGTCGAAGGGGAAGACGTCGGGGTTCAGGTGGGCGTTGTAGATGTGCCAGATGGTGATGACCAGGAAGGCCATCAGCCCCTCGTTGGAGTGGGCCACCTTGGCGGCCGGGATCACCTGGCCCGGCATCACCCGCGCCGCCAGCGCCGGGAGGTAGAGGATGAACCCGGTGAGCACCATGATGACGTTGCCGGCCACCAGCCCCCAGTACTCGAACTTCATCCGGTAGTCGTACCGGTCGAAGGGCGGCGCGTGGTCGGCCGCCCCCAGGTAGTAGCGGAGCGTGCCGATGGCGTCGGTGAAGTCCTGCCGGCTCGGCACCATGGCGAGCCGGGTCTTCCGCGCGGCGACGGTCCCGATGGCGCTGGCGAAGTGGAACACGGTGGAGAGCGCCAGGATCACGCCGCAGGCCCGGTGCAGGGCGCGGGTGGAGTCGATGCCGCCGAACAGGTTCACCAGGAACTGCGCCCAGCCGGCGGTGTAGAACTTCTGCGGCAGGCCGGTGAGGCAGAGCAGC
>JAJZTO010000318.1 GCA_021848865.1 Myxococcales bacterium | reverse complement strand
GGCCGCGAAGGCCGCCATGGTGGCGTACCCCGCCCAGCCCAGCTCGCGGACCTGCACCGCCCACGGGTAGATGAAGACCGCCTCGATGTCGAAGACCACGAAGAGCAGGGCGATGACGTAGAACTTGACCCCGAACCGGTCGCGGGCGTCGCCCACCGGGTCGGAGCCGCACTCGAAGGGCGCCGACTTCACCCGGCTGGGTCGACGGGGGCCGAGGAGGGCCGCGAGGCCGACCAGGGTGAGCCCCAGGACCAGGGCGAGGACGAAGACCAGGGCCAGCGGGAAGTAGGTCTGGAGGGGCGTCATTCTGGTCGCCTGGAGATAGCTCCCGGGCTAGGTACCTGTGCGGGAATTCGGGGCACCTGTCTCCCCGTTTTGGCGCTTTTTGTCAAATGGAAATCGACGCTTGACAGTCAAGCCCCGAATGGTCTATTCGCAGCGCCGCTTCCCCGTCATCGTCCCTGGAGGTCCCCCATCATGGGCTTCGAGTTTGGTGCCGTCGCCGCGTTCGCGGTCATGGCGATCGCCTTCGCCTTCGGGGGGATCACGCTGGGCCAGGTGGCCGGGCCGAAGCTGCCATCCCCCGAGAAGTCGACCATCTACGAGTGCGGCGAGGTCCCGATCGGGTCGGCCTGGTTCAACTTCAACCCGCGCTTCTACCTCATCGCCCTCGTCTTCGTGATCTTCGAGGTCGAGATCGCCCTCACCTTCCCGGTGGTCGCCGTCTACAAGGACTGGATCGCCCACGGGATGGGGCTGGGCCTGGTGGCCCTGGGCGAGCTGCTCCTCTTCACCGCCATCCTCGTGCTCGGCCTGGCCTGGGTCTGGGTGCACGGGGATCTGGAGTGGGTGAAGAAGCTCACCGAGGTCGAGGCGCCGAAGCCCGCCGGCGAGAAGAAGGCGGCCTAAGCCGTCCCGCACCCAGGGGGCAGCAGGTCCGGAAACGGAGGAAGTCCGATGGCTTCGCGCGACAGCATGGACCAGAACCTCGGCGGCGACGTGATCCTGTCGCACACGAGCCAGCTGGACAAGCTCATCAACCTGGCCCGCACCAACTCGCTCCACTACATGCTCTTCGGCCTCGCCTGCTGCGGCATCGAGCTGATGCAGACGGGCGGCCCGCGCGCCGACGTCGACCGCTTCGGCGCCATCCCCCGCGCCAGCCCGCGCCAGTCCGACTTCATGATCGTGGCGGGCACGCTCACCTACAAGATGGCCGAGCGCTGCAAGCTCCTGTACCAGCAGATGTCCGAGCCCAAGTACGTGATCTCCATGGGCTCCTGCGCCAACTGCGGCGGCCTGTTCCAGCTCGCGTACTCGGTCTGCAAGGGCGTCGACAAGATGATCCCGGTGGACGTCTACGTCCCCGGGTGCCCGCCCCGCCCCGAGGCCCTCACCGAGGGCTTCCTCCGGCTCCAGGACCTGGTGATGCGCGAGCGCTGGAAGGACAAGCGCCGCCGCCGCCCCGACGCCGCCTGAGCCAGGCCTGGAGAACGCATGACGCCGACGGAGATCCACGAGAAGCTGAAGGCCCGTTTCGGGGAGGCGGTGGGCCCGCTCTCCGAGCCCAAGATCGACCCGTTCGCCGTGGTGAAGGGCGAGGCGGTCGTCGAGGTGGCCCGGTTCCTGCGCGACGAGCCGGGGCTGGAGCTGGACTTCTGCGAGGACCTCACCGCGGTGGACTGGCCCAAGCGCGGCGTCATCGAGGTCGTCTACCACCTCTTCTCCTACCGCCACCGCCACGGCGTCGTCCTCAAGGTCGAGGCCGACCGCGCCGCCCCGAAGGTCCCCTCGGTCGAGGGCGTCTGGAAGGCCGCCAACTGGATGGAGCGCGAGGTCTACGACCTCTTCGGCGTGGAGTTCCCCGGCCACCCCGACCTGCGCCGGGTGCTGCTCCCCGACGACTGGGAGGGCCACCCGCTCCGCAAGGACTACGTGGAGGCCGGCGGCTGGCACGGCATCGGCAACGTCCGGGAGAGCCCGCTGGTCGAGCTGCGCCGCCTCGACGAGGTGGCGATGGCCGCGGCGGCGAAGAACCGCCCCCCTCCCCCTCCCCCGCCCGCCCCGGCGGCGCCGGCGCCGGCCGCGCCGGCCGCCCCCAAGGCGTAGGAGACCACATGGAGAAGCTCATCCTGCGCAGGGTCGGCAGCGGCGGCGACGAGATGCTGCTGAACTTCGGGCCGCAGCACCCGTCCACCCACGGCGTCATCAACTTCCTGGTGGAGACCGACGGCGAGGTGATGAAGAAGGCCGTGCCCGACGTCGGCTACCTGCACCGCTCCATCGAGAAGATCGGCGAGGGCACCGGCTACCCCGGCTTCATGCCCTACACCGACCGCATCGACTACGTCGCGGCGATGTTCGCGAACGAGGGGTACGCCCTCGCCGTCGAGAAGCTGCTGAAGCTCGAGGCGCCGCCGCGGGCCCAGTACCTGCGGGCCGCCTCCGGCGAGCTGTGCCGCATCGCCAGCCACCTGGTCTCGGTGGGCACGATGGCCACCGACATCGGCGCCACCACGCCCCTGGTCCACGCCCTGCGGGAGCGGGAGCGCATCAACGACCTCATCGAGGAGCTCTGCGGCGCCCGGCTCACCTACAACTACCACCGCATCGGCGGCGTGGCGTTCGACGCGCCCACCGGGTGGCGGGAGAAGGTGCTCGCCTACCTCGACCACTTCGACGGCGGCGACACGCCGGCCCGCTCCTTCATCACCGAGTTCGACCGGCTCATCACCTACAACGAGATCTACATGAAGCGCCTGGGGAGCGTGGCCGTCATCCCCCGCGAGAAGGCGATCGGCTACGGCCTCGTCGGCCCCAACCTGCGCGGGTCGGGCGTGGACTGGGACGTCCGCCGCGACGTGCCCTACGGCGCCTACCGCGACTTCAAGTACGACGTCCCGGTGGGCAAGGGGATGGCCGGCACCGTCGGCGACGCCTTCGACCGGTACTACGTGCGCATCCTGGAGATGCGCGAGTCGGCCCGCATCGTGCGCCAGGCCCTCGAGAAGCTGCCCGAGGGCGAGTACATGGCCAAGGTCCCGCGCCGCATCAAGCCGGAGGCGGGCGAGGCGCTGGCCCGCGTCGAGTCGGCCCGCGGCGAGATGGCCTACTACGTGGTGTCGGACGGCACCGACAAGGCGTACCGCGTCCGCGCCCGCACCGGCAGCTTCCTGGCGATGGGCATCATCGAGGACCTCTCCCCCGGGATGATGATCGCGGACCTCGTCGCCCTGGTGGCAAGCCTCGACGTCGTCGCCCCGGAGATCGACCGCTGATGGCACCCTCGACCTACGCCCCCAAGCGCACGCCGAAGTGGCTGGTGGCCCTCACCCTGGTGGTGATGGTCACCGTCCCCTTCCTCTTCCCGGTGCTGATCCTCTTCGCCACCCCGCTGGACACGCCGGCCGGGCTCGACGCGCTGGCCCGCTGGCTCGGGGTCGCCTCGCCCGCCGGGCGCGACGCGCTCACCGCTGGCGCGCTCCTGGTGGTGGCGTTCCTGTTCCTGAACTTCGGCGCCATCTTCTCGGGCATGTGCGTCTGGTGGGAGCGGCGCGTCGCCGGCCGGATGCAGAGCCGCATCGGCCCGAACCGCCAGGGGCTGGGCGGCTTCCTGGTGTGGATCGCCGACGCCGTGAAGTTCCTCCTCAAGGAGGACCTGGTCCCGGCCGAGGCCGACAGCCTGCTCTTCCGCTCCGCCCCCTACTTCGTGCTCACCGGCTTCGCCCTGACCTTCGTGGTGCTGCCCTTCGGCCACAGCGTGGTGATGGCCGACCTCAACGTGGGCGTCTTCTACATCACCTCGGTGACGGCGCTGACGG
>JAJZTO010000317.1 GCA_021848865.1 Myxococcales bacterium | reverse complement strand
GACCCCGCCCAGCGCACCGAGGAGGCGGAGGCCCTGGCCCGCTTCCTCCTCGACCACCTGAGCTGATCCCCACCGCCCCATGACCGTCGCCATCCTCCGGGTCTCCGCGCTCCTCTACGCCGCCGCGGCCGCCGCCTACATCTTCCACTTCGTGCGGCCGCGCCACGCCCGCGCCGCCTCGGTGGGCTTCGGGCTGCTCTGGGCCGGCTTCGTGGTCCACGTCCTCTCCATCGGCTGGGGCTGCGCCGAGTACGGCGGCTGGGAGTTCTTCAACCTGCGGGGCGGCCTGGGGATGTCCGGCTGGCTCGCCGCCGGCGCGCTGCTGGTGCTGCTGCGCCTCTACCCGATGCCGGGCCTGGCCGCCTTCCTGCTGCCGCTGGTGGTGATCTCGCTGCTCCCGGGCGTGTTCGGCGCCATCGGCGCCCGGACCGGCTCGCTGCCGGAGGAGATCCGGCGGCCGGCGGTCACCCTCCACATCTCGGTGGCCGCCGCCAGCGTGGCCCTCTTCGCCATCGCCTTCGGCGTGGCGCTCATGTACCTGCTGCTGGAGCGCGAGGTGAAGGGGAAGCGCTTCGGCGCGCTCTTCTCGCGGCTCGGCTCGCTCGACGCCCTGGACCGGCTCGCCCAGCGGCTGGTGCGGGCCGGCCTGGCGGTCTGGAGCGTGGCCCTGGTCACCGGGGCGGTGGTGGCCCAGCACGTCTGGGGCAAGGGCTGGACCTGGGACGCCCAGGTGTTCTTCGCGCTGGTGGTGTGGGTCCTCTACTTCGGGCTGGTGTGGATGCGCCACCGCGGCATCCACGGGCGGCGCTTCGCGGTGCTCACGGTGGTGGGCTTCCTGGTCATCCTGGCGTCGATGATCGGCCTGAAGGCGGTGCCGGACATCACCCAGCACCAGGGGGACTTCACCCGGCGGGAGGCGATCCGGTGAAGCGGCTCTGGCTCGTCGGCCTCTCCCACAAGACCGCGCCCATCGCGGTCCGGGAGCAGGTCGCGCTCTCCGCCGAGCAGCTCAAGGAGGCGCTCCAGGCGCTGCGCGCCGCCGCCGGGGTGGAGGAGGCGATGGTGCTCTCCACCTGCAACCGGGTGGAGGTCTACGTCCGGTCGGAGACCAGCGAGCCCGGGCGCCGCTTCTTCCTCGACCGCGCCTCCGCCGCGGAGGGCCACCTCTACGAGAAGGCCCACGAGGACGCCGCCCGGCACCTCTTCCGCGTCGCCTCCAGCCTGGACTCGATGGTGGTGGGGGAGCAGCAGATCCTCGGGCAGGTGAAGGAGGCCTACGGGCTGGCCTCGGCCGCCCAGTCGGCCGGCACCTTCGTCTCCCGGCTCTGCAACCGGGCCTTCGCCACCGCCAAGCGCGTCCGGACCGAGACCGACATCGGCCGGGGCGCCACCAGCGTCTCCCAGGTGGCGGTGGAGCTGGTGGAGAAGATCTTCGGCGACCTGAAGGGGCGGGCGGTGGCCCTGGTGGGCGCGGGGAAGATGGGCGCGCTCTCCGCCAGGGCGCTGGCCTCGCTGGGGGCCGACCGGGTGCTGGTGGTGAACCGCTCGCCGGAGCGGGCCCGCCAGCTCGCGGAGCAGGTGGGCGGGACGGCCCGGCCCTGGGAGGAGCTGGTCCCGGTGCTGGTCGAGGCCACCGTGGCCATCGTCTCCACCGGCGCGCCCGCCTACGTCGTCACCCCGGAGCTGCTCCACCCGGTGATGAAGGCGCGGCGCCACCGCTCGATGTGCTTCATCGATCTGGCGGTGCCGCGCAACGTCGACCCGCGCTGCGCCGACCTGCCCGACGTCTTCGCCTACGACATGGACGACCTGGACCGGGTGGTCCAGGGCACCAAGAGCGCCCGGGCCGGCGCCGCGCTGCGCGCCGAGGCCATCGTCGAGGCGGAGGTGATGGCCTTCGCCGCCGAGCGCGAGGCGCGCGCCGCCCTGCCGGTGCTGGTCTCGCTGCGCCAGCGGGCCGAGCGCATCGCCCGGGCCGAGGCGGCGCGCACCCTGGCCCAGGTGGGCGGGCGGCTCGACGAGAAGGGGCGCCGCAGCGTCGAGGCCATGGCCCGCGCCATCGTCAACAAGCTGCTGCACGCGCCCACCGTCCGCCTCAAGGAGGCGGCCGGCAGCGGCGACGCGATGCTGCCCGGGACCGTGGCCCAGCTCTTCGGCCTGGACGGCGAGCCGATCCCGGCCGGCCGGGAGGGCGCGCCGCCGGACGCCTCCCCGCGCCGCGCCGCCCGGGCGGCGCCGCCGGCCCCATCCCCCTCGCCGGCGCCGGAGGACCGATGATCCGCATCGCCACCCGCAAGAGCCCGCTCGCCAAGTGGCAGGCCCACCACGTCGCCGGCCTGCTCCGCGCCCGCGAGCCCGGCCTGGAGGTGCGGCTCCACGAGCTCACCACCAAGGGCGACCGGATCCTCGAGGTCCCCCTGGCCCAGGTGGGCGGCAAGGGGCTCTTCGTCAAGGAGATCGAGGACGCGCTGCTGGCGGGCGACGCCGAGGTCGCGGTGCACTCCATGAAGGACCTGCCCGCGGTGCTGGCCGGCGGGCTGGTCATCGGGGCGGTGCCGCCGCGCGAGGATCCCCGCGACGCCCTCTGCTCGCCGCGCTGGAAGACGCTGGCGGCGCTGCCGCGCGGCGCGCGGGTGGGCACCTCCTCGCTGCGCCGCGCCGCCCAGCTCAAGGCGCTGCGCCCCGACCTCGAGACCGAGGTGGTGCGCGGCAACGTCGAGACGCGGCTGCGCAAGGCGGCGGAGGGGCTCGACGCGGTGGTGCTGGCCTACGCCGGCCTGCGGCGGCTCGGGCTCGACGCCCACGCCACCCAGGTGTTCGCGCCCGAGGAGATGCTCCCGGCGGTGGCCCAGGGGGCGCTGGCGCTCGAGGCCCGGGCCGACGACGCGGAGACGCTGGCGCGGCTGGCGCCGCTCGACGACGCCGCCACCCGGGTGCGGGTGGACGCCGAGCGCGGCCTGCTGCGGCGGCTGGAGGGCGGCTGCCAGGTCCCCATCGCCGGCCACGCCCAGGTGGAGGGCGGGACGGTGACGCTGCGCGCGCTGGTGGCCTCGGTGGACGGCACCCGGGTGATCCGGGGCGAGCGCACCGGTCCGGCCGGCGCGGCCGTCGCCGTGGGCGAGGCCCTGGCCGAGCAGCTCCTCTCCCAGGGCGCGGCGGAGCTCCTGGCCGCCGCCCAGGCCCACGCCGTGCCCCTCGCCGCCCCCCGCCGCTGAGCATGGGATCCTTCCGGCTCGACGGCCGCCGCGTGGTGGTGACCCGTCCCCCGGGGGCGGACGACACCCTCCCGGCCCGGCTCCGCGACCTCGGCGCCGAGGTGCTGCACTTCCCGGCCATCGCCGTGGTCCCGCCGGCCTCCACCGCCGAGCTGGACGCGGCCCTGCGGGACCTGCGCCGCTTCTCCTGGGTGGTCTTCGCCAGCGCCAACGCGGTGGCGTTCACCGTCGCGCGCCTGGCGGCGCTGGGGATCCCGGCCCAGACCCTGGCCGCGCCGCGGCTGGCGGCGGTGGGGCCGGCCACCGCCGAGGCGCTGCGGCGCGCCGTCCGCGCGCCCGACCTGGTGCCGGCCGACGCCCGGGGCCAGGCGCTGGCCGCGGCCCTGGCACCGGAGGTGAAGGGCGTGTGCGTGCTCGTCCCTCGCGCCGAGGAGGGGCGCCCCGAGCTGACCGAGGGGCTGGCCCAGGCCGGGGCCGAGGTGGTGGCGCCGGTGGCCTACCGGACGGTCCCGGCCGAGCCCGAGGCGCTGCGGCCGCTCGGCGACCTGCTGGAGCAGGGGCGCGTGGACGCGGTGGTCTTCGCCTCGCCGTCGGCGGTGCGCAGCGT
>JAJZTO010000009.1 GCA_021848865.1 Myxococcales bacterium | reverse complement strand
CCGGCCTCGAGCAGCAGCAGCCAGCGCACCTTGCGGCGCTGCATGCCGATGGCCCGCAGGGTGCCGATCTCCCGGGTCCGCTCCCGGATGGCGATGGCCAGGGTGTTGAGGATGCCCACCACCACGATGGCCATGAGCACGAAGACCAGGATGGCCGAGAGCACCCGCACCGCCGAGAAGATCCAGGAGAGGAAGCTCATCTCGTCCTCCCAGGTGGTCATGTCCAGCTTCTGGCCGGTCCAGTCCTCGCTGGGGATCTTCTGGAAGAGCTTCATCCAGTAGGGCTGGGGGTCGGAGTCCATCACCCGCCAGCCGGCCTGGGCCAGGGCGTCGCGCAGCCGGGCCGCCACCTCGGGCGCCTTGGACGGGTCCTTCAGGTAGAGGTGGATGGCGCCGGTGTTCCCCTCGCGCAGGTTGTAGAGCTTGCGCAGGGTGACGGCCGGGAGGAAGGCGCTGAAGGAGCTCATCAGCCCGACGCTCCGGGCCACGGCGACGACGCGGACGTCGGCGGTGTTGCTCTGGCCGCGGGTGGTGGGCGCCGAGAGGGTGAGGACGTCGCCGACCTTCACCTCCAGGCGCCTGGCCTGGTCCTCGAAGAGCAGCAGCGTGCCGGGCTGGGCCAGGTCGTCGAGCCGGCCGGCGGTGATCTGCAGGACGCGGTGCAGCCCGGGCTCGTGCTCCACCTCCACGCCGCCGAGCACCAGGTCCATCGACGACCGCTCCGAGACCGCCTTGGCGTAGCCCCGCACCCGGACGGTGGTGTAGTCCAGCTCCGGGACGTGCTTGCGGGTCTCGGCCAGCACCTTCTGGTAGTCGGTGACCAGCGGCGCGGCGGTGCCGCTGGTCACCTTGTAGAAGCCGCCGACGTTGACGTGGCCGGTCATCAGCGTGGTGGCCGACTCCATCAGCGAGGCCTTCATCCCGTCCACCAGGCCGTTCAGCAGCACCAGCAGCGCGGTGGTGGCCGCCAGCGCCCCGGCCAGGAACAGGTTGCGCCGGGTGTGCTGCAGCAGGTTGCGGGAGGCGATCTGCAGGTCGACGAGCAGCATGTCAGTCGTCCGCGGCCATCGCCTCGACGGGCGTGACCCTCATGGCGATGATCGCCGGGTAGAAGCCGGAGAGGACGCTCACCAGGAGCACGATGCCCATCGAGATCGCCACGCTGGTGGTCCCCAGGGTGGGCAGGAGCGCCGGGCCGGAGAAGAAGAAGTAGAGCTGGTCGTTGCCGGCCGGGATGCCGCCGGCCGCGCGGATGAGCCAGACCGCCAGCGCGCCCAGGGCCGCCCCCAGGGCGCCGAAGAACAGCGAGACCGCCATGGTCTCGACCAGCAGCATGCCGGTGACGAAGCGGCGCTGGGCGCCGATGGCCCGCAGGGTGCCGATCTCCCGCACCCGCTGCAGCGTGGCCATCACCATCGCGTTGTTGATGATCACCAGGGCCACCGCGAAGATGATGAGCACCGCGGTGTAGAGCACGATGCGGAAGAGCGAGACGCTCTGCCCCACCACCCCCGAGGCCTTCTGCCAGTCCACCACCTTGAGGTGGAGCCCGGCGGCGCGCTGGGCCCGGTCCACCGCCCGGGCGGTCTCGGCGATGCGCGAGGGGTCGTCCAGGATCAGCGCCGCGTTCAGGACCACGCCCCGGTCGATCTCCCGCTGCGAGTAGACCCGGGCCGAGAGGTCCTCCGCCTTCGCCGGGCGGGCGATGCGCGCCAGGACCGCGGCCTCGTCGATGCGCGAGGCCCGCTGGCTCTCCACCGCCGCGCCGCCCCCGCCGAACAGCTCCGCCTCGGCGCGCTCCCGGGGGACGGCCTGGGCCCCGGCCACCTGCTTGAGGTGGCGGATCTCCTCGGTCTGCTCGGGGGAGAGGTAGCCGTAGAGGTCGCGCCAGCTCATGAGATCGAGCAGGCTCATCACCCCGGCCAGGCGCGACTTCTCCAGGCCGCGGAAGTGCACGAAGCCGTAGACCTTGACGTTGACGGCGTTGAAGTAGCCGCTGCGCGCCGGGGCCTTGATGGTGATCGTGTCCCCGACCCGGATGGAGTAGAGCTGCAGCAGCGGCGCCAGCCGGTCGTAGAAGATGGCGTACTTGCGGTCGAAGTCCTGGTCGGTGGTGGAGAGCAGCTGGACCAGCAGCTTCGGGAGATCCCGCTCCTCGCTCGGGAGGGCGCGCCGGAGCCGGGCCGCCGCCTCCTCGGCCTGGATGGGGTCGAGCTGGTAGAGGATCTCCTTCACCTGGGTGGTGTTCTCCTTCACCCAGCGCGCCACCTCCTCGTCGCCGGCGATGGTGCGCCGCTGGAAGTCCCGGGCGTCCTTGATCTTGTCGAGGCGGCGCGCGGTCTTCAATTTCAGGTACTCCTCGGCGTACCACTTGCCGAGCAGGATGCCGCGCCGTCCCTTCGGCACCCGCTGCCCCTCCACCACGTAGGCGCGGTCGAAGGCCTCCAGGAAGGCGTCCAGGTCGGTGCCCACGTAGCGCACGATGGTCATCCCCCCCTCCATCCCCTGGGGGGCGACGCGGTTCTCCAGGAACTCCAGGCTGCCGAGCCGGTCCCGCTCGAAGCCGTCCCAGAAGGCGGGGGCGGCGGCCCGGGCCAGGTCCTCGCCGGCCTGCTTGCGATCCTGGAGCAGCTGGTCGTCGGCCAGGGCGCGGGCGGCGCGCAGCTCGTCCCGGAGCAGCGTCACCATCCGGCGCACGTGGTCCTTGTGGGCCTGGTAGTGGCGCAGCAGGGCGTCGTCCCGCTCGCCCGCCTCGATCCGCCGCACGTCGGCGCGCACCTTCTCCAGGGCCACGTCGATCTGGTTCCCGGTGGCGACCATCGCCTGGTCGATGCCCATGGGGACGACGCGCTTCACGTGGGGCACCCGGGACAGGACCTCCTTCACCCGGGAGAAGTCCACCACCGGCTCCAGCTGCGGCTCGCGCCCCATGCCGCCGTAGAGCGCCAGCTCGTCCTTGGAGCGGTCGTCGTAGACCTGGAGGTGGCCGGCCAGGCTCCCCTGGATCGAGGAGCGCATGCCGCGGTCCACGCTCTCCACCAGCGAGGAGCCGGCCACCACCAGGGCGGTGCCGAGCAGCAGGATGGCGCCGATGATCAGGGTCTTGGCGCGCCCCGCGAAGAGGTTGCGGAAGGCGATCCGCAGCAGGATGCGCGCCGGGCCGAGGGAGGGAGCCACGGGCCTCTCCTAGGACGCCGCCTGCAGGGTCTCGCGGGCCTGGAGCTGCCCGTCGGCGATCCGGACCACGGCGTGGGCGTGGGCCATCACCTTCTGGTCGTGGGTGGAGAAGAGGAAGGTGGTCTGGTCGCGCTGGTTCATGTCGCGCATCAGGTCGATGATGGTGGCGCCGGTGGTCGAGTCCAGGTTGGCGGTGGGCTCGTCGGCGAGCACCAGCCGCGGGCGCCCCACCAGGGCGCGCGCCACCGCCACCCGCTGGCGCTGGCCGCCCGACAGCTCGCTGGGCCGGTGCCGGGCGTGGCCGGAGAGCCCCACCGCCTGGAGCAGCTCCCCGACGCGCCGCTGCCGCTCGCCGCGGGTCAGGCCGCCCTGGAGCAGCAGCGGGAACTCGACGTTCTGGAAGACCGAGAGCACCGGCACCAGGTTGAAGCTCTGGAAGATGAAGCCGATGCGGCGCAGGCGCAGGTCGGTGAGGGCCCGCTCCGAGAGGGCGCTGGTGTCCTTCCCGTCCACCCGCACCACGCCCGCGGTCGGCGTGTCCACGCAGCCGATGAGGTTCAGGAGGGTGGTCTTGCCGCTGCCGGAGGGGCCGGCCACCGCCAGGAACTCGCCGGCGTGGATCTCCAGCGAGACGCCGCGCAGCGCCGGGACCTCGGTCTTGCCGAGGTGGTAGGTCTTGGTGACGTTCTCGACCGAGACGATGGCGCTCATCGGGCTCCTCCGCGCTCCGGCGTGCCGGTGCGACGGTGCGACGGTGCGACGGTGCGACGGTGCGACGGTGCAGGATAAGCGCACCCTCCCCGATCCGCTATCATGGTGTGGTGGCCGACAAGCCCTTCCACAACCCCTTCGGCGACCTGAAGCGGAAGCTGGCGGGGCGGCAGCGGTCGCCGACCCCGACGTCGACGCCGACCCCGACGTCGACGCCGACCCCGACCCCGACCCCGACCCCGACCGCGACCGCGATCCCGACCGCGGCGGACCGGCCGGCCCGGACCTCCGACCAGGATCTCTGGGCCCAGGCGACCTCGGGCGTGCGCCGCATCGACCCGGGCCCGGGCCGGGCGGCCCCGCGCCCGCCCCCGCCCGCGCCGCGGGAGTTCTGGCACCCGGACCTCGAGGCGCTCGACGCGCTCCAGGCGCTGGTGCGCGGCGACGGCCCCTTCGACGTCTCCGACGGCGACGAGTTCATCGAGGGGCGCGCCCCGGGGGTGGACGCCGGCATCGCCCGCAAGCTGCGCCGCGGCGAGTACGCGGTCCAGGGCCACCTGGACCTGCACGGGATGACGCGCGAGGAGGCCCGGGCGGCGGTGCTGGCCTTCCTGCGCGGCGCCCGCGGCGGCGGGAAGCGCTGCGTGCTGCTGGTCCACGGCCGCGGCACCCACTCCCGCGACCAGGTGCCGGTGCTCAAGGAGGCGCTGCGGGGCTGGCTGGCCACGGCCCGCTTCTCCCGCGACGTGCTGGCCTTCGCCACCGCCCGGCCGGAGGACGGCGGCGGCGGCGCCCTCTACGTGCTGCTGCGGCGGGCCGGGCGGTAGCGACCCCGGTCAGAGGGCGGCGACGAGCGGCGCGAGCCACCAGGCGGCCACCGCGCCGGCCAGGAGCAGCAGCAGCGCCGTCGCCAGCGGCTTCCAGGGCCGCGCCCGCCAGGCGAAGGGGCGCTCGTGCCGCCGGCGGAAGCGCGGCAGGGTGGCGTAGGCCGCCCAGGCCTCCTCGCGCAGCCGCCGGGCGCCGGCGGCGTCGCCGAGCCCGGCGAGCGCCTGCGACAGCAGCCAGCGCCCCTCCACCGTCCCGGGCCGCGCCTCGACGAAGCGCTCCAGCGGCTCGCGGGCGCCGGCGAAGTCGCCGCGGGAGAGGCGCAGCCGGCCCAGCTCCCGGTCGATGACCCCCAGGCGGAAGCCGGGCTCGATCCCGCGCGCCACGGCCAGCACCCGCTCGGCCTGCGCGGCCTGCTCCGCTCCGCCCCCGCGCGCCAGCGCCGCGCCCATGACGAACGCGGTGTGGACGTCCTCGTCCCCCGCCTCGACGTTGGGGCGCAGCACCTCCGCCGCCTCGCGCGGCCGCCCGGCGTCCAGCAGCAGCTCGGCCAGCTCGTAGCGGGCGTGGCGGTCGTGCGGGTTGTCCGCGAGTGCCGCCTGCAGCTGCCCGCGGCGCCGCCACCGGGAGGCGGCGCCCAGCGGGTCGGGCAGCAGCCGGAAGGTGAAGCGGTCGGAGAGCCACCAGACGGCGAGGAGGAAGAGCAGCGAGAGGATCGGGCTGCCCGTCAGCGAGGAGAGAAGCAGCCAGAGGATCCACTTCGTCACCGCGTCCCCATAGGCACGCTTCCCACCGCGCGTCCAGGGGACGGGATGCGCGCGCCGCCGGCGCCGGATCCCGCCGCGACTACTTCAGGAGGTCCTTCACCAGGTGCCTCCCGAGCACCGCCAGCCCGGCGTCGAGGACGGCGCGGCCCTTGTCGGTCTCCAGCGCGGCCCGCATCGACTCGGGCGCGAGCCCGATCTCCAGGTTGATCCGGACGAGGACGGCGGAGAGGCCCGGGTGGTCGGGCGCGGGCTTGGCCCGGCCGCGCCGCGCCTGCACGCCCCGGGACAGCTTGTCGAGGAGCGCGTCCTCGGTGGTCTTCGGGCCCCGCGCCTCCGCCAGGCCCACCGAGAGGGCGCCGTAGAGGAGGTCGGCCACCCCCGGCCGCTCCAGGGCGCGGGACAGCCGCTCGTGCGCCTCCTCGTCGTCCACCGACAGCGCGGCGGCGTAGGTGGGCGCGACGAGGAGCGCCAGGTCGGCGCGGGTGACGACGTGGGGGAGGCGGCGGGAGGGGGAGGTCACGGGCCACCATACACCCCGGGCCGCCCGGGGCGCGCGCGGCCGGCCGCCCGGCCCCGCGCCCGCCGCTACAGCGTGGCCGCGATGGCCCGGGCCGCGGCGGCCGGATCGGGGGCGTCGCGCAGCGGCCGGCCCAGCACCAGCACGTCGGCGCCGGCCCGCACCGCCTCGGCGGGCGTGGCGACGCGGGACTGGTCCCCCCGGTCCGCGCCCGCCGGCCGCACGCCCGGCACCACCAGCAGCGGCCGGGGGCCCACCGCGGCCCGGACCGCGGCCACCTCCAGCGGCGAGCAGACCAGGCCGCCGGCCCCGGCCTCCACCGCCAGCCGGGCCAGCCGGACCACCGCCGCCTCGACCGGGCCGGCCAGGCCGACGCGGGCCAGCTGCGGCTCGTCGAGGCTGGTGAGCACCGTGACCGCCAGGACGCGCAGCCGGTCGCCGGCCGCCTTCACCGCCGCCTCCACCATGCGCGGCCCGCCGCCGGCGTGGACGGTGAGGAGCGAGGCCCCGCTCCCGGCCGCCGACCGGGCGGCGCCGGCGACGGTGTTGGGGATGTCGTGGAGCTTCAGGTCCAGGAACACCGGGAGCCCCAGGGCGGCGGCGGCCCGGACCGCCGCCGGCCCCTCGGCGGCGAACAGCTCCAGCCCCACCTTGAGCATGCCCACCGCGGGGGCGACGGCGCGGGCGAAGGGCTCGGCCTCCCTCCAGGCGGCGAAGTCGAGGGCGGCGCAGAGGCGGTCGGACGGGCGCATGGTGGCGCAACCGTACCACGCGCCGGCGGGGCGACCGCGGCCCGCCCCGCGCCGGCCGCCCCCCGCCCTACCCGCCCATCTGGATCCGGTGCACCTCGCGCCGCAGCGCCTCGACCTCCTCGCGCGGCAGGAGGTTGCGGGCCTCGAAGAGGGCGAAGGCGAGCAGCCCCTCCAGCGCCTCCAGCGCCTTGGCCCGGGCCGCCGCCCCCTTCCAGATGCCGGCCCGCTCCACGTTGGCGAGGACCCGGGCCACGTCCATGTCGCCGGCGGCGTCGAGGCGCACGCCCTCGAAGAAGGCGGCCTGGGCCGGCGGAAGCCGCGCGAACCAGCTGTCGAGCCTCTCCCGCGCGGTGGGGGCGGCCCGGAGCACCGGCCCGTGGATGGCGCGCAGCAGCCGCCGGTAGGCCTCGAAGGGGCCGCGCGGCGGGGAGGCCGGGAGGGCGGAGCCCGCGGGCGCGGCTCCGATCGGGGTCGGGGTCGGGGCCGGGGTCGGAGTCGGGCCCGGCGACGAAGCCTCCGCCGCCTCGGCCCGCTTCAGCCCCGCCAGGATCAGCGCGCGCGTCCGCTCGGGCAGCCGCACCGCGTTGCGCTCGTCGGGCGGCCCCTCGCGGAAGAGGAACTCGCCGGCGCGGGCCTCGAAGGCGGAGAGGAAGATCTCGCGCACCTGCGCCACCAGCGCGTCGTAGAGCTGGCCGGCGGTGAGCACCCCCTCCTCCACCAGCACCTGGCCCAGGGGGCGCCCCGGCCCGACCCGCGGCGCGCAGCGCGCCACCACCGCGGCCGGCACCTGGCCGGTGCGCGAGAGCACCGGCCCGAGCCGGTCGGCCGGGTCGTTCGAGGAGGCGAAGATCACCTGCCCGTCGCGGAAGGAGATGCTCTTGCGCACCGGAGCCGGGTCGGCCGGGATGGCGAGGTGCAGCACGCCGCTCTGGAGCCCCGCGGCCAGGAGCTGCGCCACCTCGGCGAAGGAGGCCGCCCGCAGGGTCCCGGCGATCCAGGCCTCGCCGCCGTGGCCCGCGGCGTGGAGCACGCCCAGCCCGGGGAGCGCGCTCCACTCCACCCCGGCCTCGGGGGCCAGGCCCGCCGCCGCCGCCTCGCGGCCCGGCAGCACCAGCTCCCCGCCGGCACCGATGGTGAGCTTCAGCGTCACGCGCCTCCCGCCGTGCTACGGCCGCCGGGTCTCCGCCTCCACCAGCGCCCGGGCCTTCGCCCCCACCTCGCCGAGCGGCACCAGCTGGACCTCCCGGGTGCCCCGGCGCTTCCACTCCACCTTGCCCTCGGCCAGCCCCTTCCTGCCGATGGCGACGCGGATGGGGACGCCGAGCAGGTCGGCGTCCTTGAACTTCACGCCGGCGCGCTCGTCGCGGTCGTCGTACAGCACCTCCACGCCGGCGCGCTCGAGCTGGCCCAGCACCTCGTCGGCGGCGGCGCGCAGCTCCGGCTCCTGGCCCAGCGTCAGCACCGTGGCCTGGTACGGGGCGATGGCCATCGGCCAGACGATGCCGTCGGCGTCGTGGTGCAGCTCGATGGCCGCGGCCATGATGCGCTCCACGCCGATGCCGTAGCTCCCCATGACCAGGGGGACCTCCTTGCCGTCGGCGGTGAGCACGGTGGCCTTCATCGACTCGGAGTACTTGGTGCCGAGCTTGAAGATGTGGCCCACCTCCAGCGCCTTGAAGAGCTCGAGGGTCCCGTCGCAGCGCGGACAGCCCTCGCCGGCGCGGACCAGGCGCAGGTCGGCGACCGTGGCGTGCCGCAGCAGGTCGCGGGCCACGTCCACGCCCTCGAGGTGGACGTCGTCCTGGTTGGCGCCGGTGACCATCCCGGCGGCCCCCTGCAGCGCCTCGTCCACGTAGACCGGGGCCGCCGAGAAGGCCACCGCGCCCAGCGAGCCCGGGTCGGCGCCGAGCAGCGGCCGGATCTCCTCGGGGCGGGCCGGCCGCAGCACCGCGGCGCCGCAGGCGGTCTGCAGCTTGGCCTCGTTCAGCTCGTCGTCGCCGCGCACCACCGCCAGCACCGGCTTCTCGTCGCCCACGTAGACCAGGGTCTTCAGCTGCATCGCGGCCGGCCGGCCGTGGGGCGGCTTCGCCAGCGCCTCGATGGTGCGGACGCCGGGGGTGGCGAAGCGCCGCGGGACGTCCAGGGCCGGCCCCTGGCTCGGCGGCGCCTGCGGCCCCCTCGACCGGGCGGTCTCGGCGTTGGCGGCGTAGCGGCACTTCGGGCAGGCGGCCACGTCGTCCTCGCCGGCGTCGGTGCGCACCATGAACTCCTGGGAGGCGCTGCCGCCCATGGCGCCGGAGTGGGCCTGCACCGCCACGAAGTCGAGGCCGCAGCGGGTGAAGATCCGCTCGTAGGCCGCCCGCTGGTCCTGGTAGCTCCGGTCCAGCCCGGCCGCGTCCAGGTCGAAGGAGTAGGCGTCCTTCATGGTGAACTGCCGGACGCGCAGCAGGCCCGACTTGGGGCGCGGCTCGTCGCGGAACTTGGTCTGGATCTGGTACCAGACCTGCGGCAGCTGCCGGTAGGAGCGCAGCTCGGCGCGGGCGATGGCGGTGAAGATCTCCTCGTGGGTCATGCCCAGGCAGTAGTCGCCGCCCTTGCGGTCCTTGAGCCGGAACATGTTGTCGCCCATCACCGTCCAGCGGCCGCTCTCCTTCCAGATCTCCGCCGGGTGGAGCGCGGGCAGCTCGAATTCCTGGCCGCCGACGGCGTCCATCTCCTCGCGGACGATGGCCTCGACGCGGGCGAGGGTGCGCTTCGCCAGCGGCAGGTAGTCGTAGATGCCGGCGCCGAGCTGCCGGATGAAGCCGGCGCGCACCAGCAGCTTGTGGGAGGCCACCTGCGCGTCGGCGGGGGCCTCC
The DNA here is from genome assembly GCA_021848865.1 of Myxococcales bacterium. Lineage (GTDB taxonomy): Bacteria > Myxococcota > Myxococcia > Myxococcales > Anaeromyxobacteraceae > JACRMN01. The sequence goes on along the minus strand of JAJZTO010000009.1, from coordinate 10,552 downwards.
TTGAGCGTGGGGACGAAGATCTGGCTGAAGCGGGCGGCTCTCATGGTGGGGGGTTATACCCCGGCGCCCGGGGGCCGCCCCAGCCCCTTTCCCGCGGGGCGGCGGCGGGGTAGACACCTCCCGTGGACCAGCTCCGCCGCCTCCTCCCGCTGGCCGGGCTGGCGCTCCTCGCCGCCAGCGCGGCCTGGTTCCATGGGCCGTGGGCGCCCGCGGCGCCGCCCAGCGCCGAGCGGCGGCTGGGCGCGCACAAGCTCCGGAGCTTCTGCCTCTCCTGCCACGTGCTCGACGGCCCCATGTCGAGGAACCCGCTCGCCCCCCGGGTGCGCGGCTGGACCCGGGCGCAGGCCTACGAGCGCGTGGCCCACCTCGACCGGCTCAGCTCGGCGATGATCCTGAACTTCCAGGGCACCGACGAGGAGCGCTGGGCGCTGGCCGGGGCCCTGGAGCGGCTCGGGAAGGGGGAGCAGCCGTGAACGCCGGCGCGGTGATCCACCTGCTGCTGGCGATCCTGGCGGCGGCGGCGGTCCTGTGGGCCTGGTGGACCGCCCGCGCGGCCGAGGCGGGGGGCCCGGCGGCCCTCCCCTTCGCGCGCGCCACCACCGGCTTCGCGGTGGTGGCCGGGGCCCAGCTCGTCGCCGGGCTCTGGGTGCTGGGGCTCACGCCGCTCACCCGGGGGCGGGTGCTGCTCGGAGGCGCGCCGCTCCCCACCGCCGCGCTCCTGGTGGCGCTCGCCGCCTGCGGCTCGGCGGTCCGGCTCGGCTGGACGGCGCACCGGCGGCCGCGGCCGCGGCGCACCGCGGCGCTGCTCGCCCTGCACCTCGCGGTCCTCGGGCTCTGCATGGGGGTGATGGCCGAGGCGCTGGGGCGGGGGCTGCCCCCCTGACGCCCGGCCCGGGCGGGGGACGAGGCCGCGCCCTACTTCGCGGCCCGCTCCGCCGAGATGCGCGTCGCCTCCTCGACGAGCGCGTCCTCCAGCTCCTCGGCCTTCATGCGCTTCACGATCCGGCCGTTCTTGAAGAGCAGCCCCACGCCCTCGTGGCCGTAGGCCACGCCCACGTCGGCGGCGCGGGCCTCGCCGGGGCCGTTCACCTCGCAGCCCATCACCGCGACGTTGACCTCGCCCTTGAGCGTGGAGAGCCGGCGCTCCACCCGCTCGGCGATGGGGATCATGCCCACCGAGCAGCGGCCGCAGGTGGGGCAGGCGGTGAGCGTCGCCCCGCCGAACTTGAGCCCCATGGCCTTGAGGAGCAGGCGCGCCACCCGCACCTCCTCCACCGGGTCGGCGGCCAGCGAGACGCGGATGGTGTCGCCGATGCCCTCGCCGAGCAGGATGCCCAGCCCGGCGGCGCTCTTCACCGTCCCGGCGAGCAGCGTGCCGGCCTCGGTGACCCCCAGGTGCAGCGGGTAGTCGAAGCGCCGGGCGAAGAGCCGGTTGGCCTCGACGGTCATGGCCACGTCGTGGGCCTTCAGCGAGACCTTGATCTCGCCGTAGCCCAGCTCCTCGAGGATGCGGATGTGGCGCTCGGCGCTCTCCACCATGCCGGCCGCGGTGGGCCAGCCGTGCTTCTCGACGATGTCCTCCTCCAGCGAGCCGGCGTTGACGCCGATGCGGATGGGGACGCGCCGCTCCGCCGCCGCCTTCACCACCTCGCGGACGCGGTCGGCGCTGCCGATGTTGCCGGGGTTCAGGCGGATGCAGTGGATGCCGGCGGCCAGCGCCTTCAGGGCCAGGCGGTAGTCGAAGTGGATGTCGGCCACCAGCGGCACCGGCGTGCCCCGGACGATGGCGGCGAGCGCCGCCGCCGCGTCGGCGTCGGGGACGGCGAGGCGGACGATGTCGGCGCCGGCCTCGGCCAGGGCCCGGATCTGGGCCAGGGTCCCCTCGACGTCGGGGGTCTGGGTGGTGGTCATCGACTGCACCGGGATGGGCGCGCCGCCGCCCACCGGCACGCCGCCGACGCGGAGCTGGCGCGTGGGCCGGCGCGGGGTGATGGCGGGGAGCGGCTGGTGGTCGTAGGCGCCCATGGGACCTCCGGTGCGTCGCCTCGTTCTAACGACGCGGGGCCCCGGGCGCATGGCCCGGAGCCCCGACGGTACCTCCGCGAGGAGCCGGCTACTTCTGCGCCAGCTCGCGGTCGATCACCTGCTTGAACTCGCTGAAGGGCTGGGCCCCGGAGATCATCACGCCGTTGATGAAGAAGGCGGGCGTGCCGGTCACCCCGACCTCGGCGCCGGCCTTCTTGTTGGCCTCGACCACCGCGGCCTTCTCGCCCGAGGAGAGGCACTTCTCGAACTTGGCGGCGTCGAGCCCCAGCGCCTTGGCGTGCTCCTTCAGGTCGCTCTCGGCGAGCTTCTGCTGGTTCGAGAAGAGCACGCCGTGCATGTCCCAGTACTTGCCCTGGTCCTCGGCGCAGTGGGCCGCCTCGGCCGCCTTCTCGGCGTGCGGGTGGAAGGGGAGCGGGAAGTCGCGGTAGACCAGCCGGACCTTGCCCTCGTAGGCCTTGAGGACCTCCTTCACCGTCTCCTCGGCCTTGCTGCAGTACGGGCACTCGTAGTCGGAGAACTCGACGATGGTCACCGGCGCCTTGTCCGGCCCCTTGGCCGGCCCCTCGGCCGCGACCTTCACGCGCGGCGGGGTGAGCAGCACCTCGACCTTGCCCTCCTCGCGGATCTTCTCCAGGAAGGCCTGCTGCGCCTTCTGCTGGTCGCCGCGGCTGAGGTACTGCGCCACCTGCTCCTTCACCTGCTCGAAGGGCGGCAGGTTCGGCTGGCGCGCCTTCTGCTGGTCGTAGAAGGCCTTCATGTCGGCGTCGCTCGGCGCCTTCACCTTGTCCGCCACCTCGCGCTTGAAGAGGGCCTCGGGGGTGATGCCCTCCGCCTTCGCCTTGGCCTCGACCAGCTTGCGCAGGACCAGCTGGTCCAGCGCCTGCTTCTTGGTCTCGTAGATGGCCGCGTCCAGCTCGCCGGCGGTGACCACGCCTCCGGTGAAGCGGGCGACGGGGGCGGAGGAGTCGGCCTCCGGCGTCTTGGCCTCGGTGGTGACGGGCTTCTGGCAGGCCACGGCCAGCGCGAGGAGGGGGACGAAGTACAAGCGATGCATGGGGCTCCTGGGGGTGGGTGCGGCGGCGATGCGACCGGCGGATCTAAATGAAAACCGCCCGAAAGGTCAATGCATTCCCCGGTCTCCCGCCGTGCCCCGGTCCGCTAGGATGGGGCCCCCCGAGGACCGGAGGTGCCACCGTGGGACAGGACAGCTGGGATCCCGAGCAGTACGCCCGCTTCCGGGACGAGCGCAGCCGCCCCTTCCTCGACCTCCTCGCGCTGGTGACGCCCCGCCCCGGCCTGCGGATGCTGGACCTGGGCTGCGGCACCGGCGAGCTGACCCGGCTGGCCCACGAGCGGCTGCACGCCGCCGAGACCCTGGGGATCGACCGCTCGGCGGCGATGCTGGCACGGGCCGCGCCGCACGCCGGGGGCGGCCTGCGCTTCGAGCCCGGGGACATCGACGCCGCCGCCGGGCGCTGGGACCTGGTGATCTCCAACGCCGCCCTCCACTGGCTGCCCGGCCACGAGCGGCTGGTGCCGCGGCTCTGCGAGCGGGTCGCGCCCGGCGGCCAGCTCGCGGTGCAGGTGCCCGACAACCACGATCACCCCTCCCACCGGGTGGCCCGGGAGGTCGGGGAGGAGGAGCCGTTCCGCGCGGCGCTCCGCGGGTGGCGCAAGGAGCGCACCGTGCTCGCGCCGGAGCGCTACGCCGAGCTGCTCCACGCCGCCGGGTTCGTCGACCTCGACGTCTCCCTCCGGGTCTACCCGCACCTGCTCGACGGCCCGGGGGCGGTGGTGGACTGGGTGATGGGGACGCTGCTCAACGACTGGAAGGAGCGCCTGCCGCCGGCGCTGTGGGAGCGGTACCTGGCCCGCTACCGCGAGCGGCTGCTCGCCGAGCTGGCCCCGGCCCACCCGTACCTCTACACCTACCGCCGCGTCCTCTTCGCCGCGCGCCGCCCCGCGCACTGACCGGGCGCCGCACCCGATCTCGTCAACCCGATTGGACGCGGCCGCGCCCGTGGACGGCCCGCGCCCGGGGGCTATCCTCGGAGGGCGAGGAGAGGAGCCACGAAGTCTCTCGCGCTCTCGACGAGCGGAAGTGGAGGCACCCGATGATCGCATTGCTCCTGAACCAGCTCCTGGCCGTCTGGCTGTTCGTCTCCGCCTTCGTGCTGCCGCACACCGCGGCCACCGCCTGGAGCAGCATGCTGAGCGCGGCGGCGGTGAGCGCCGTCGCCTTCCTGGCCTTCGTCTCGCCGGGCCGCCCGGGCATCCGGTGGCTGCTGGTGGCGGTCGGCGCCTGGCTGCTCATGGGGGCGCTGGTGATGCCGCACGCGTCGATGGGGACGGCCTTCCACGACGTCGGCGTCGCCCTGGCGCTGGCCGCGCTGGCGCTCCTGCCGCCGGCGCACTGGCTGCGCCACTGGCGGCAGGAGCACGAGGGCCAGCCGCACGCCGCGGGCTAGCGCGCCTGCCCGCCGGCCGCCAGCGAGGCGTTGGCGAGGTCGGTCACGAACATGTGGCCGGGGGCGTGGGTGACGCAGAAGGGCAGGCCGCTGGCCAGGGCCGCGGCCTGGGGGGTGACGCCGCAGGCCCAGAACACCGGGACCTCGCCGGGGCGGATCTCCACCGGGTCCCCCCAGTCCGGCCGCGAGAGGTCGCCGATGCCCAGCGCCTCGGGCGCGCCCACGTGCACCGGCGCGCCGTGGACCCGCTCGAAGCGGGCCGTGACCTGGACCGCCAGCGCCACCTGGGCGGCGGGGATGGGGCGCATGCTCACCACCAGCGGCCCGCGGAAGCGGCCGGCCGGCACCGTGGCCACCGACGTCCGGTACATGGGCACGTTGCTGCACGACTCGACGTGGCGCAGCGGCACCCCGGCGGCCGCCAGGGCCTCCTCGAAGGAGAAGCTGCAGCCGATGAGGAAGGAGACCAGGTCGTCGCGCCAAAGGTCGCGCACCTCGGTGCGCTCCCCGGCCAGCGCCCCGTCGCGGTAGACCCGGTAGCGCGGCAGGTCGGTGCGCAGGTCGGCGCCCGGGGCGCAGGCCGGCTCCACCCTCCCCGCCTCCACCACCTCGATCACCGGGCAGGGCTTGGGGTTGCGCTGGCAGAAGAGCAGGAAGTCGAAGGCCGCCTCCCGCGGGACGATCATGAGGTTGGCCTGGACCGCGCCCCCGGCGACGCCGGCGGTGGGCCGGTCCCAGCGGCCGTCGCGGCAGGCCCGCCGCAGCTCGGCCGGGGTCCGTGGGGTGTCGTCGCTCATGGCGTCCGCTCCGCGGCTACAGGCCGAGGTAGGCCTGCCGCACCAGGTCGCTCCGCAGCAGCTCGTCGGCGGCGCCCTCCGCCACCACCCGGCCGGTCTGGATCACCGTGGCCCGGTGGGCCACCGAGAGGGCCCGCTTCACGTTCTGCTCCACCAGCAGGATGGCGACGCCGGACCGGTTGATGGCGGCGATGGTCTCGAAGATCCGCGCCACCAGCATCGGGGCGATGCCCCAGGAGGGCTCGTCGAGCAGCAGCAGCCGCGGGCGGGACATCAGGCCCCGGGCGATGGCCACCATCTGCTGCTCCCCGCCGGAGAGGGTCCCGGCCAGCTGCTGCCGCCGGTCCTCGAGGAAGGGGAAGATCTCGACCACCTTCTCCAGCGAGGCGGCCACCTCGGCCCGGTCGCGCCGGGTGAAGGCGCCCAGCTCGAGGTTGCGCTGCACGGTGAGGCGCGGGAAGAGGTGGCGCCCCTCCGGCACCAGCGAGATCCCCAGCGGCACCCGCTGGTCGGCGCGCAGCCCGTCGATGCGCCGGCCGTCCAGCTCGACGGCGCCGGCGTCGAGGCGGTTCAGGCCGGCCAGGGCCCGCAGCACCGTGGACTTGCCGGCGCCGTTGGCCCCCACCACCGCCACGATCTGGCCGGCCTCGACCGAGAGGCTGACGTCGTGGACCGCCGGCACCTTGCCGTAGCAGACCCGGAGGCTACGCGCCCGGAGCACGGTACTCCTCCCCGAGGTAGGCGGCGATCACCGCCGGGTCGTTGGCGATGGCCTGGGGCGGGCCGTCGGCGATGAGCCGCCCGCGCTCCAGCACCAGCATGCGGTCGGCGATGGGCATGATGCCCTCCATCACGTGCTCCACCACCACGCAGGCGATGCCGCGGTCCCGGATGCGCCGCACCATCTCCACCGCCTCCTGGACCTCCGACGCGGTCAGGCCCGCCATCACCTCGTCGAGCAGCAGCAGCCGCGGCTCGGTGGCCAGCGCCCGCGTCACCTCGAGCCGCTTCTGCTCGGCCACGGTGAGCCGGCCGGCCGGGTCGGCGGCGCGCCGCTCCAGGCCGGTGAAGCGCAGGGCCTCGCGGGCCCGGGCCGCCGCCTCGGGCACGGCCCGGTGGCGCAGCAGCGCGCCCACCATGACGTTCTCCAGCACCGTCATGCCCTTGAAGATCCGCACGATCTGGAAGGTGCGGGCCACGCCCCGGGCGGCGACCGCCTCGGGCGGGAGCCCGGCGATCTCCTGCCCCCGGAAGCGGATGGAGCCGGCGCTGGGGGCGAAGAACCCGGCCAGGGAGTTGAAGACGGTGGTCTTGCCGGCGCCGTTGGGGCCGATCAGGCCGGCGATCTCCCCCTCGCCGACGGTGAAGGTCACGTCCTCGTTGGCGGTGAGGCCGCCGAAGCGCTTGGTGAGCCGCTCCACCTGGAGGAGCGGGGTCACGGCTCCTCCTCCCGGCGCGCCGCCCGCGCCCCCGGCCAGCGCCCGGTGATCCAGCCCATGATCCCGGCCGGCTGGTAGACGGCGAAGAGCACGATGAGCAGGCCGTAGACCACCAGGTCGGTGCCGCGCCCGGTGCCGCCGAAGAGCACCCGGCTCCCCTCCTCGATGGCGGTGAGCACCGCGGCGCCGATCACCGGCCCGAAGAGCGTGCCCACGCCGCCGAGGATGGCCACCAGCGACATCTTGATGGAGAGGGAGGTGGAGAGCGTCGAGCCCGGGTCGATGAACAGCTCCTTCTGGGCGTAGAGCGTGCCGCCCATGGCGGCCAGCGCGGCGGAGAGGGCGATGGCCTGGAGCTTGTAGCGGGTCAGCGACACCCCCAGGCTCCGGGCGGCGTCGGGCTCGTCCTTGATGGCGCGCAGGTAGTAGCCGGTGCGGCTGCGGGCCACCAGCCAGTTCACCGCCAGCGTCAGGACCAGCAGCGCCAGGGCGATGTAGTAGTAGGGCAGCTTGGAGCGGTTGAAGACGAACCCGGCGAAGCCGGACTCGGCGAGCGGCAGGTACAGCCCCACCGCCCCCCCGAGCCGCTCCCAGCCGTTCACCACCGCCTGGACGATCTCCACCACCGCGATGGTGGCCATGGCGAAGTAGTGGCCCTTGAGCCGGAAGCAGGGCCAGCCGATCACCACCGCGAAGGCGCTGGCCACCAGGGCGCCGGCCAGCATGCCGAGCCAGGGGGAGAGCCCGAGCCGCATCGAGAGCAGCGAGGAGACGTAGGCGCCGGTCCCGAAGAAGGCGGCGTGGCCCAGCGAGACCTGGCCGGCGTAGCCGCCGAGGATGTTCCAGGCCACCCCCAGCTGCGCCGCCATCAGCATGAGGATGGCGGTGTTCTGCCAGGCGGGGCGGGAGACGGCGAGCGGGAAGACCGCCGCCAGGAGCAGCGCCGCGAGCAGGGCCGCGGTCCCGGCGCGCCGGCTCATGCCTTCCCCAGCAGCCCCTGGGGGCGCAGCCACACCACCAGCAGGTAGAGGGAGAGCACCAGCACCATCTTGTAGGCGGGGTCCCAGAGGAAGCCGCCCACCACCTCGACCACGCCCACCAGGATGCCGGCCCAGAAGGCCCCGGTGACGCTCCCGAAGCCGCCCAGCGCCACCAGCACGAAGGCGACGAGGATGAAGCTGGCGCCCACGTCGGGGAAGATCGGGTAGGTGGCGGAGAGCAGCGCCCCGGCCACGCCGGCGCAGGCCGCGCCGATGCCCCAGGCCAGCGCGAACATCTTCTGGCCGTCGATGCCCATGAGCGCGGCCGCCTCCTTGTCGGCGGCGGTGGCCTCCAGCGCCGCGCCCAGGCGGGTGAAGCGCAGGAACCACCAGACCGCGCCGGTGGTGACCACCGCCCCGGCCGCCGCCGTCACCTGGGGGAGGCCGAAGGAGAGGCCGGCGAAGGCCACCTTGCCGGCCACCACGGTGTGCTCCACCGAGCGGAAGTCGGGGCTCCACAGGTACTGGGCCAGGCCGCGGAAGAGGATCATCAGGCCGAAGGTGGTGAAGACCTGCGAGAGCATGGGCGCGTCGATGATGCGCCGGATGACCAGGCGGTAGAGGAGCGCGCCGACCGCGAAGAGCCCGAGCGCGGTGAAGGGCAGCGTGAAGAGCGGGTCGAGCTTCCACAGCGCCCAGCCCCAGAAGCTGGCGTACATGCCGAGCATCAGGAACTCGCCGTGGGCGAAGTTCACGATGTCCATCACCCCGAAGATGAGCGTGAGCCCCACCGCCACCAGGGCGTAGACCAGCCCGATGAGGACGCCGGAGAGGATGGTCTGGAGGAGGATCTGGGTCATGGGCGCGCCCCCTCACCCCCGGGCGGCGAGCGGGGGGCAGCCGCCCCCTCCCCCGCCGGAGCGGGGGAGAGGGCCGTCCAGGGGTGCCCGGGCCGGCGCAACGTCGTCACGGGCCGTGCGGCTCGCGGCGGCTACCGCTTGTCCCAGGCCGGCAGCGGCCAGGCCACGTCCTTGGAGGCCAGGGCGAAGGGCCAGACGGTGACGTACTTGCCGTCCTGGACCTGGACGATGATGCCGGCGCCGAGCTTGTTCTGGCCGGTGGCGTCGTACTGGATGCCGCCCCAGGGCATGATCAGCTGGTCGCCGGGGATGTGGGTCTCGCGCAGGGCCTTCTGGATGGCCTCGGGCCTGGTCGAGCCGGCCCGGTTGATGGCGTCGGCCAGCGCGAAGATGGCGGTGAAGGCCCGCGCCGAGTTGCCGTTGAAGTTCACGTGGTGGCGGGCCTGGAGCAGCGCGTTGGCCTTGGCGATGACCGGCTTCTGCGCCGCCAGGTCGAGGGCCCAGACCTCGCGGGAGATGACGCCGTTGCCGTCCTTGCCCACCGTCTTCAGGAACTCGGAGTCGTTGAAGCCGGCGTCGTTCGCCACCAGGGCGGTGGGGAGGAAGCCCAGGTCCTTGTAGGTCTTCACCGAGAGGATGGCGTCGCCCAGGTAGGAGGACTGCATCACCACGTCGGGCTGCGCGGCCTTGAGCTTCTGCACCTCGCTGGTGAGCTGCGTGGACTTCGGCGGGTAGAGCACCTTGGCCACGACCTGGTAGCCGTTCTCCTTGGCGAACTTCTCCTGGAGCGCCGCCGCGCCGGTGCCGAACTCGGTGTTCTCGGCGAGGATGGCGATGCGCTTCACGTGGACGCCCTTGCGCTTCTCCAGGTCCTTCAGGAACTCGAAGGAGTTGCGGACGAAGAGCTCGTCGTGGGGCGTGGTGCGGAAGAACCACTTGAAGCCGCGCTGGGTGAGGTTCGGCGCCGAGGACTCGCCGTTCAGGAAGGGGATGCCGTAGCGCTCCGCCGTCTGGCTGGCGGTGGCGGTGACGCTGCTGAAGTAGCAGCCGCCCAGCGCCGCCACCTTCTCCTGGGTGATGAGCCGCTCCGCCTCCGAGGCGCCCACCTGCGGGTTGCCCTGGTGGTCGGCGAAGATCAGCTTGATCTTCGCGTGGTGGAGGTTGGGCAGGCCCCCGGCGCCGGCCAGCGCCAGGCCCAGCGACTTGTCGGTGCCGTTGATGAGGTCGGCGGCCAGCTGGGCGGCGTTCTTCAGCTCCAGGCCGGTGGAGGCGGCGGCGCCGGTGAGCGGGTAGATGACGCCGATGCGCACCTCCTCCTGGGCCGCCGCCGGGGCGGCCAGGCAGAGGGCTGCGAGCAGCGAAGCGGCGCGGGAGAGGCGGATCATGTCGGTTCCTCCTTGGAGCGCGGGGCGGGCGGCGGCCCCCTGGCGGGTATGGTGGCGAACGATACCGGCCGCCATTTGACCGAGTCAACGGTACGGCGATATTTTGCCGACGTTTTGTCGACACGTCGTGCCATCCGGGGTCCGGCGCGGGCCCTCTTCGTGACCTCGTCGCACCTGGCCGCCTCCTACCCGGAGCTGTCGGGCTTCGAGTTCGGGCTCATCGTCGCCTGGCACGCCTTCGAGCGCTGGATGCTGCGCTGCATGGCCACCGCCACCGGCGGGAAGCGGGAGCTGGCGCCCATCGACGTGCTGGTGCTGCACCACGTCCACCACCGCCACAGCGCCAAGCGCATCGCCGACATCTGCTTCGTCCTCAACGTCGAGGACACCCACGTGGTCTCCTACTCGCTGAAGAAGCTGGCCGCGGCCGGGCTGGTGCGCGGGGAGAAGCGCGGCAAGGAGGTCTACTTCTCGACCACCCCCTCCGGCGCCGAGCTCTGCACGCGGTACAAGCAGGTCCGCGACGACTGCCTGGTCTCGGGCTTCGGCCGCACCGACGAGGAGGCCGACCGGCTCG
>JAJZTO010000316.1 GCA_021848865.1 Myxococcales bacterium | reverse complement strand
CCGCCGGCGGCGAGGCGCTCGCCCGGGTGGGGCTCGCCGACCGGGCCGGCGACCGGCCCGGCCAGCTCTCCGGCGGCCAGCGGCAGCGGGTGGCCATCGCCCGCGCGCTCTTCGCCGGCCCCCGGCTGCTGCTCGCCGACGAGCCCACCGGCAACCTGGACGCCGCCACCGGCGAGGGGATCATCCAGCTCTTCGCCGAGCTCTCGCGGGGCGGGATGACGGTGCTGGTGGTGACCCACGAGGAGCGGGTCTCGCGGGCGGCGGCGCGGGTGCTCGGGCTCGACGGCGGGAGGCTGCGGTGAGGCGCGGGGCCCTGCTGCGGCTGGCGGTCCTGAACCTCCGCGCCGACCGGCGCGGCGCGCTGCTGAACGGCGTGGCCGTCTCGGCCGGCGCCGCGGCCCTGTGCTTCTTCCTGTCGCTGGGGCTCGGGACCGGCGCGGCGGTGCGCCAGATGTTCCCGGGCGAGGCGCGCCTGGTGGAGGTGGTGCCCGGCGCGGTGTCGCTCGGCCCGGTGCTGGGCGGCGGCGCGCTCGACGACGCGGCGGTGCGCCGGCTGCGGGAGCTGCCCGGGGTCACCGCCGCCTGGCCGCGGATGAACCTGCGCGTGCCCGTCGCCGCCACCCGCGGGCCCGAGGGGCTGGCCCTGAACTACCCGCCCGGCTTCACGCTGCAGATCCCGGTGGTGGGCGTGGACCCCGGGCTGGTGGCCGGCGACCTGCCGCCCGGCGCGGCCTTCGCCGACCCCGGCGACGACGGGCCCATCCCGGTGGTGATCTCCGGCCGGCTGCTGGAGGCCTACAACCGCACCATCGCCCCGGCCTGGAACGTGCGCCGCCTCCCGCCGGGAGCGGCCCTCGTCGGCCTGCAGCTCCCGGTGAAGGTGGGCTTCTCCATCGTGCCCCTGAAGACCGAGGACCGGGTCTACGACGCCCGCCTGCGGCTGGCCGGCCTCTCCGACCGGGTCCCGACCTTCATGCTGGCCATGCCGCTCGAGACGGTGCGCCGCCTGCACCGCGAGTACGGCAAGCCCGACCTGGGCTACACCGGCGTCTCGCTGCTCGCGGCGCGGCCCGACGACGTGCCGGCGGTGGCGGCGGCGGTGCGCCGCATGGGCTACGCCGTGGACGAGTCGGACCGCTCGGTGGCGGAGCGGGCCGGCGCGGTGGTGGCGGTGGCCACGGCGGCGCTGGCGCTGCTCGCCCTGCTCATGATCGCCGTGGCGGCCCTGGCCATCGCCCAGTCGCTCTTCGCGAGCGTCCGGGCCCGGGCCCGGGAGATCGCGGTCCTCCAGGCGGTGGGCGCGACGCGCGCCGACGTCCGGTCGCTGGTGCTGGCGGAGGCGGCGCTGCTCGGGCTCGGCGGCGGGCTCGGCGGCGCGGCGCTGGCCCGCGCCGCCGCCGCGGGGCTCGACCGCGTGGCGCTCCGGCTGCTCCCCGACTTCCCCTTCCGGCCGCCGAGCTTCTTCCTCTTCCCGGCCTGGCTCTGGGCGGCGGGCGCGGGCGTGGCGGCGCTGGCGGCGGTCCTGGGCGCGCTCGCGCCGGCGGCGGCCGCGTCGCGCGTCGACCCGGCCCGGACGATCGCCTAGATCCGGGAGGGGCCCCGGCTCCGCCGGCGGGGCGGGGGCGCGGCCCCCGCTGAAACGACAAGGCCGCGGGTCTCGCGACCCGCGGCCCCGGAGACTGCGATCGGCTCGGGCCTACTTGAGGCCGGCGACGAAGGCCGCCACTTCCTTGGCGTTCTCGATCTTGACCGGCTTCATCTTGCCCTTGCCCTCGGTGATGACCTTGACGACCACGTCGGCCTTCATTCCCTTGATGGCCTGGGCGTGGATCTTGGAGCCCTCGCCGGCGGCGCCGTGGCACATCTTGCACTTGGCGGCGTAGGTGGCGGCCCCGTCGGCGTAGGCGACGGTGGCGAAGGCGACGGCGGCGAGGGCGACGATGACGCGCTTCATTTCGTGACTCCCTGGTGGGGGTTTGGGTGCCTCGAACGTCCTGACGCACCGGGCGCCCTTCTATTCATGGGCTCGGAGGACGGCACCTCAGGAAAGAACGAGGGCGCCTGTTTACACGAACTTGCAGTCGAGATCCAGGATCGAATGACGGATTGTCGCGGGCTGCCGGACCCACACCTGCCCACCACCGCCTACCCGGGCGACGCGGGCGCGCGCGGCGGCGCGTAGACCACCAGCTCGTCGCCCGGCATCAACCGGTGGCGGCGGGCGTTGCGGATGCCGTTCCAGCGGCACAGCTCCTCGACCGCCACCCCGAAGCGCTGGGCGATGGCCCAGAGCGAGTCGCCGGAGGCGACCCGCACCGTGGCGCGGGAGCGCCCCGCCGTGGCCGCGGCGGCGATCACCCGGGCGGCCTTCGGGGCCGGTCCGGCGCGGTGCCGGCTGTGGTGCGCCGGGCGCGGCGGCGGCTCGGCGGCCAGCGCCAGCGCCGCCTCGCGGCGGGCGGCCGGCGAGAGGGGGATCACCAGCTCGGTGCCGGGGCGCAGCCGCCGGCCGGGACGGAGGCCGTTCATGTGCTGCACCGCCGCCAGCGGGACCTTGTAGTTCCGGGCGATGGCCACCAGGGTGTCGCCGCGCTGGACCCGGTGGTGCGCGAAGGCCAGCTGGCCGGCCTCCTCGCTGACCCGCTCCCAGTTCCGCGCGAAGACCGGCCCCTGCCCGAGCGGGACCTTGAGGGCGAAGGGGCGCGGCGGCGTGCAGCTGCGGCGCAGCTCGGGGTTCAGGTCGAGGAGCTGGCGCTCCGTCACCTCGGCGGCCTTCGCCACCTGCGACAGCAGCGTGGCCCGCGGGACGGTGACCCGCTCGTAGGGCGTCCAGCGCTCGGGCTGGATCTCGTCGCGCGAGAAGCCGAAGGCCTCGGCGTGCCGGGTGACGATGGCCGCGGCCATGAGCTTCGGCACGTAGCCGCGGGTCTCGGGCTTCAGGACCCGCCGCCCCTTCGCCATCGACCAGAAGTCGGAGTACCCGCGCCGCTCGGCCCGCAGGATCTTGCCGGCGCCGGCGTTGTAGCCGGCCCAGGCCAGGCGCCAGTCGCCCAGCTGCGCCTTCAGCTCCTTGAGGTAGCGCGCGGCGGCGCGGGCCGCCTTCTCGGGGTCCCGCCGCTCGTCCACCCAGAAGTCCTGCTTCAGCCCCATGCGCCGGCCGGTGCCGGCGATGAACTGCCAGGGCCCCACCGCCCGCGCCCGCGAGGTGGCCAGGTTGGCGAAGCCGCTCTCGATCATCGCCAGGTAGACGGTGTCCTCGGGCAGCCCCTCCTCGCGGAGGATGGCGCGGAAGGCGTCCATGTAGCGGGGCGCGCGCGCCAGCCACTTCACGAAGTGCTTGCGCACCTTCGGGTTCTGGAAGAAGCGCACGTAGGCCACGACCGCGTCGTTGACCTCGATGGGGATGTCGTACTCGGCCTGGAGCCGGCGCAGGTCGTGGTCGATCTCGGGGAGGCCGGGGATGCGCCCGGCCTCCTCGGCGGCGGTGCCCAGGTCGGTGGCCAGCGCCTCCTCCAGCTGCTGGCGCAGCGGCGAGCCGTGGCCCAGCCGGGCCGCGGCGCGCGCGGCCCGCTCGTCGGCGCCGGCGGCGTCGAGCGGCCGGCTCTGCTCCTCGGCGGCGCGCAGCTCCTCCAGCTCCCGCGACTGCGACTGCACCGCGGCGTCGATCTCCTCGTCGTCGGGCCCGTCGGCGGAGGCTGGATCAGTGGCAGATGGGGAAGCGGCGCTCGTCTCCCTCTCCCCGGTCCCGGTGCGGGAGAGGGCCGGGGTGAGGGGCGCCGTTGCGGCCGGGGCAGCGGTCGGGGTCGGGGTCGCGGTCGCGGCAACGGCCGGGGTCGCGGTCGG
>JAJZTO010000315.1 GCA_021848865.1 Myxococcales bacterium | reverse complement strand
CGACGAAGTAGGGGGCGGGGCAGACCACCTCCTCGCCGGGCTCGAGCACGGCGCGGAAGAAGGTGACCAGCCCGCCGGCGGCGCCGCAGGTGAGCAGGAGGTGGCGCGCCTCCACCGGCGCCTGCTGCTCCGCCGCGATCTTCCGGGCCAGCGCCGCCCGCGCCGAGGGCAGGCCGGCGTTGGGGCAGTAGCCCAGCCCCAGGGGCTGGACCACCCGCCCGGCGAGGCCTCGCAGGACCGCCGCGGCGGCGGGCGGGGGCGGCACGTCCGGGTTGCCGAGGCTGAAGTCGAAGACGTTCGCGGCGCCGACGCGCTGCTTCAGCTCGATGCCGGCCTCGAACATGCGGCGGATCCAGGAGGCGTCCTGCATCTGCTGGCGGATCTGGGGGGTGACGACGTCCATGGCGGCTCCGTCCGGGAGGGGGAGGTCCGTTCTACCGCATCGCGCCGCCCGGGCGGAACGCCCGCCGGCGGACGGAGCACCACCGCAACCCGCCGGCCGGCCGCCTCGCCTTCCCGCCAGGGCCGGGGGCGATCCGGGTTATCGTTCCCCCCGGGACCCGGCGCCGCGGGCGCGGCGCTCCCGGAGGACGGATGGACGTCGATCGCGATCCGCTCTGGTACAAGGACGCCATCGTCTACGAGACGCACGTGAAGGCCTTCGCCGACGGGAACGGCGACGGCGTCGGCGACTTCGCGGGGCTGGTCGGGAAGCTCGACTACCTGGAGGCGCTGGGGGTCACCTGCCTCTGGCTGCTGCCCTTCTTCCCCTCCCCGCTGCGCGACGACGGCTACGACGTCGCCGACTACCGCGCCGTCCACCCCGCCTACGGGACCCTCGAGGACTTCCAGCGCCTCCTCGCGGAAGCGCACCGGCGGGGGATCGCGGTGCTGGTGGAGCTGGTCCTGAACCACACCTCGGACCGCCACCCCTGGTTCCAGCGGGCCCGGCTCGCGCCGGCCGGGTCGCCGGAGCGCGACTACTACGTCTGGAGCGCCGACGACCGGAAGTACGCCGGGACGCGGATCATCTTCACCGACACCGAGCGGTCCAACTGGACCTGGGACGAGGCGGCCGGCGCCTTCTACTGGCACCGCTTCTTCTCCCACCAGCCCGACCTGAACTTCGACAGCCCCCGGGTCCGCCGGGAGCTGCTCGACGTCCTGCGCTTCTGGGCCGGGATGGGCGTGGACGGGTTCCGCCTCGACGCCGTCCCCTACCTGGTGGAGCGCGAGGGGACGAGCTGCGAGAACCTCCCCGAGACCCACGCCGTCCTCCGCGAGCTGCGCGCCGCGCTGGACCGCGAGTTCCCGGGGCGGCTGCTGCTGGCCGAGGCCAACCAGTGGCCCTGGGACGTCCGGCCCTACTTCGGCGACGGGGACGAGTGCCACATGGCCTTCCACTTCCCGCTCATGCCCCGGGTCTTCATGGCGCTGCGGCTGGAGGACGCGGCGCCCATCGTCGACATCATGCGCCGCACGCCGGCCATCCCCGACGCCTGCCAGTGGGGCCTGTTCCTCCGGAACCACGACGAGCTGACCCTGGAGATGGTCTCGGAGGACGAGCGCGACTACATGGTCCTGGCCTACGCCCACGACCCCCGGGCGCGCCTCAACGTGGGGATCCGGCGCCGGCTCGCCCCGCTGGTGGACAACGCCCGGCGGCGGATCGAGCTGCTGAACAGCCTGCTCTTCTCGATGCCGGGCACGCCCACCGTCTACTACGGGGACGAGATCGGGATGGGCGACGACGTGCTCCGGCCCGACCGGGACGGGGTGCGGACGCCGATGCAGTGGAGCGGCGCGCCGAACGCCGGGTTCTCGGCCGCGCCGGCCGCCGCGCTCTACTCGGCCCCCATCTCCGACCCGGTCTACGGCTTCGCGGCGGTGAACGTCGAGGCGCAGCTCCGCGACCCGTCGTCGCTGCTGCGCTGGATGCAGAACCTGATCCGGCTGCGCAAGCAGTTCCGGGTCTTCGGCCGCGGCACCCTCGAGTTCGTCTCGGGCACCAACCGCCGGATCCTCGCCTACGTGCGCCGGTGGGGGGACGACACCGTCCTGTGCGTGGCGAACCTCTCCCGGCACATGCAGCCGAGCGCGCTCGACCTCCAGGCCTTCGAGGGGCGCGTCCCGGTGGAGATGATCGGCTACACCGAGTTCCCCCGCATCGAGCGGGCCCCGTGGCCGGTGAGCCTGGGCGGCTACGGGTTCGCCTGGTTCGAGCTGCGCGCGCCCGGCGCGGCGCGCCCCGGGTAGCCCGCCCCGGGGCCGGTCACAGGTGGCGGAGCCGGCTCCGCTCCGCCGCCTCGGCGCCGCCGTCCGGAGGCTTGGCCCCGAAGCGCCGGCCCAGCGACTGGGCGACCAGGTCGCGGGCGCCGAGCCCGATCGCCAGGCCGAAGGCGAGCGAGATGCCGCCGAAGAGGGCGCCGAAGGCCACGGTCACCACGTCCGATCCCATCCCGGCCTGCTCCAGGGCGCCGGCCGCGGCCAGGAGGACGACCAGCCAGCGCGCGCCCAGCGCCACCACCCGCGCCGACTCCAGGCCCATGTTGACGGCGCCGATGAGGACGCTGCGCTCCACGAACCGCGCGGCGGCCAGGCCGGCGCCCAGGACCACGATCGCCAGCACCGCCCGCGGCAGGTACTCCACCAGCCGCATGGAGAGCGACGCCACCGCCGGGGCGTTCAGCGCCGAGACGCCGAGGAACGCGCCGGCGAGCAGCACCGCCCAGAAGGACAGGCCGGCGACGAGCCGCGACGGCGCGGGGCGCCCGTCCCGGTCCGGCGTCACCACGCCCCACTCGCGGAGCCGCTGATCGAGCGAGAGCCGCTCGCAGGCCCGGCGCACCACCCAGCGGGCGACGGTGGCCAGGACCGCGGCCAGGACGAAGAAGAGCAGCATCGCCAGGACGCTCGGCAGGACGCGGGCGGTGGCGCGCAGGACCTCCTCCATCGACTCCACGAAGATGCGCCGGGTCTCTTCCCACATGGCAGCCTCCGTCAGGGATTGAAGCCGTCCGGCCACCGCCAGCGGCCGATGAGGTACCGCTTCTCGCGCTCGAAGGCGGCGGCGAGCGCCTCGACCCGGGCCTCGGTGGCCGCGGCGTCGAGGGCCCGCACCTCGTTCGCGAAGCCGGCGAGCCAGCCCAGGTAGAGCGGCGTCATCGACCGCAGCAGCTGCTGGCGCTCCACGGTGCGCGCGTACCAGGCGACGGCGAAGTCGTAGACCACCCGCGCCCAGAGCCCGTCCTCGAGGCGCAGCGCCTCGTCGGGCGCCGCCGCCGCGCGCCGCAGCGCCAGCCGGGCGGCGGGCGGGAGCACCAGGCCCCAGAGGTCGTCCAGCTCGCGGAGGCCGAGCCGGAAGCGCCCGGCGAGCCCGCCCACGTCCACGCCGTCCGGCCCGTCGCCCTGCGGGCCGGGCGGGCCGAAGGAGGGGGCGGGCTCCGAGCCCTCGACGCGCTGCCAGCGGTCGGCGCGCAGCTCCATCTCGCGGAAGACCGGCCCGACGATCCGCGCCAGCGCGTGGCTCGCCTCCTCCGGGAGGCCGGCGCCGCCCGGCCACTCCGCCAGCCACACCTGGCAGGCCCGGCGGCGGCCCGCCACGACCTCCGCGACCAGCCAGGCGTCCGAACCGGCGCGGGCCGGATCGCGGCGCCAGTCGGCGCTGGCGAGCAGGTCGCGCGCCAGCCCGAGGGACAGGGCGGCCTCGGCGCCGGCCGGCTGCCGCAGCCGCACGCCGTAGAGGGCGCGGGTGAGCGGGTAGAGGATGGCGGTGCCGAGCAGGCCCTCGAAGCGCCCGCGGCGGTAGGTGGGGCAGACGAACTCGAAGCCGCCGTCCAGGATCGGGG
>JAJZTO010000314.1 GCA_021848865.1 Myxococcales bacterium | reverse complement strand
CCCCGCGCCCGCCGGTCCGCCCGGGCGCGGCCGCGCCGCCCGCCCCGCCGCCGGTGGACCCGCGCACCCTGCGCCCCACCTCGACCCAGGCGGTGGTCCTCTCCCGGCCCATCATCCCGGTCCGCCGCGTCACCCCGCCGTCCACCTCGCGCACCAGCATCCCGGTGGCCCCGGGCCGCCGCGCCCTGGGCGAGGTGCGCGAGCTGCGGGTGGTGCCGGGCATGCTCGGCCGCGAGCGGGAGTTCATCGACGTCTCCAAGGACAAGAAGCGCGGCCGCGGGACCGGCCGCCCGGAGAGCGAGGCGCAGAAGGCCCTCTCCGGCAAGGAGCTGCTCCAGGCCGCCATCAGCGACCGGGCCTACGTGCCGGTGCGCGGAAAGAAGAAGAAGCCCGTGAAGAAGGGGGCCAAGACCCAGATCACCGAGCGCGCCGAGCACAAGAAGGTCATCCGGATCGAGGAGTCGATCTCGGTCTCCGACCTCTCCCAGCAGATGGGCGTGAAGGCCTCGGACCTGATCCGCAAGCTCATGGCGGCCGGCACCATGGCCACCATCAACCAGCAGATCGACGCCGACACCGCCGCCGTCCTGGCGACCGACTTCGGCTTCACCGTCGAGAAGAAGGGCTTCGAGGTCGAGGAGTTCATCCCCGAGGTCGCCGAGGACGCGTCGAAGCTCCAGCTCCGCCCGCCGGTGGTCACGGTGATGGGCCACGTGGACCACGGCAAGACCTCGCTGCTCGACGCCATCCGCCAGGCCGACGTGGCCGCGGGCGAGGCCGGCGGCATCACCCAGCACATCGGCGCCTACTCGGTGCAGACGCCGCGCGGCCCCATCACCTTCCTCGACACCCCGGGCCACGAGGCCTTCACCGCCATGCGGGAGCGCGGGGCCCAGGTCACCGACCTGGTGGTGCTGGTGGTGGCGGCCGACGACGGCGTGATGCCGCAGACCGCCGAGGCCATCAAGCACGCCAAGGCGGCCAGGGTCACCATCCTGGTGGCCATCAACAAGATCGACAAGCCGGGCGCCACGCCCGAGCGGGTGATGCAGCAGCTCACCGAGTACGAGCTGGTGGCGGAGCGGTGGGGCGGCACCACCATCATGGTGCCGGTCTCGGCCCGCACCAAGCAGGGCATCCCCGAGCTGCTCGAGTACATCTCGCTGCAGGCCGAGGTGCTGGAGCTGAAGTCCAACCCGGAGAAGCTCGCGGCGGGCCGGGTCATCGAGGCCAAGCTGGAGAAGGGGCGCGGCCCGGTGGCGACGGTGCTGGTGCAGGAGGGCACCCTGCGGGTCGGCGACGCCCTGGTCACCGGCGTCCACCACGGCAGGGTCCGGGCCCTGATGAACGAGCGCGGCGACCAGGTGAAGGAGGTCCCGCCGGGCTACCCGGTGGAGGTGCTGGGCCTCTCGGGCGTGCCCACCGCCGGCGACGAGTTCGACGTGGTCGAGGACGAGAAGGCCGCCAAGGAGGTGGCCGAGCACCGGGCCGAGAAGGCGCGGCAGAAGGAGCTCTCCCAGGTCAAGAAGGCGACGCTGGAGGACCTCTTCGCCAAGGCCAAGACCGGCGGCCCGAAGGAGCTCAACGTCGTCATCAAGGCCGACGTGCAGGGCTCGGCCGAGGCGGTGTCCCAGGCGCTGGTGAAGGCCGCCACGAAGAAGGTGGGCGTGAGGATCCTCGACGCCGGCGTCGGCGCCATCACCGAGTCCGACGTGCTCACCGCCGCCGCGGGCAAGGGGATCATCGTCGGCTTCAACTCGAAGCCCGAGACCAAGGTCGAGTCCATCGCCAGCCAGCAGGGCGTGAAGATCCTCCTCTTCGGCATCATCTACGAGGCGGTGGACACCATCCGCGAGGAGATGGCCGCGCTGCTCGAGCCCATCATCAAGGAGAAGCCGCTCGGAAAGGCCGAGGTGCGGCAGGTGTTCAACATCTCCCGCGTGGGCGTCATCGCCGGCTCGGCGGTGACCGAGGGGGTCATCAAGCGCACCGGCCACGTCCGGGTGATGCGCGACCGCAAGGTCGTGCACCAGGGGCGCATCTCCTCGCTCAAGCGGGTCAAGGACGACGTGCGCGAGGTCCTGCAGGGGTTCGAGTGCGGCATCGGCGTCGAGAACTTCACCGACTTCAAGGCGGGCGACGTCCTCGACGTGTACGAGCTGGAGGAGATCCGGCAGAGCCTGGACTGAGTGATCGTTCCGTCCGATGAAGCAGGGCGGGGGCTCGTCCCCCGCCGCCGTTGGCCGGCGCGACGGGCGTCGGGGCCCACACGGCATCCGGCCGGACGGCCGGGCGGGGACAAGCCCCGCCCCTACGGAACGGAAATTCTGGATCCCGTGTCCGTAGCGCGGGGGCTTGTCCCCCGCCGCCGGGAGGATCCCGCCCCACGACCCGCTCGGCCCCGGTCGGGTAGGATGAGCTTCCCCATGTTCGTCGGTGTCCTCCGCCTCACGCTCCACCTCCCCGAGCCGGGGTCGCTGAAGTCCAAGCGCCACCTGCTGCGCTCGGCGCTGGACCGGGTGAAGGCGCGCTTCAACGTCTCCATCGCCGAGGTCGGGGAGAACGACCTCTGGCAGCGGAGCGTGATCGGCGTGGCGGCGGTGGGCAACGACCACGCCTTCGTGAACGAGACCCTGGACAAGGTGGCCGCCTTCGTGGGCTCGATGCACGGCGGGCAGCTGCTGGTCACCGACCGGCAGATGGAGATCACCCCCTACGGCGACGGCCTGGGCGAGGGCGCGATGCGCACGCTGGCCGAGGCCGAGCAGGACGAGGATCCCGATGAGCACGCATGACCGTCCCGCCCGCGTCGCCCACGAGTTCCAGCGGGAGCTCTCGGCCCTGGTGGCCCGCGGCCTCAAGGATCCCCGCATCACCGGCTTCATCACCGTGACCGGCGCCAAGATGTCGCCCGATCTCAAGGAGGCGGTGGCCTACGTCTCCATCCACGGCGACGAGAAGGTGCGGGAGCAGACGCTGGCCGGGCTGCGCGCCGCCGCCGGCTTCCTGCAGCGCGAGGTGGGCCGGAACCTCCGCCTCCGCCACGTCCCCCACCTGCGCTTCGTCTACGACGAGAGCATCGAGGAGGGGGACAAGATCGAGCGGCTGCTCCGGGAGGTGAAGGAGCAGGATCGCTCGCGCGCCCAGGCCCCGGCCGGGAAGGCGGAGCCGGGAAGCGACGGGGAGTAGCCCCGATCCCGACCACGACCGCGGCCTCGACTCCGACCGCGACCACGACCCCGAGCGCGACCACGACCCGAGACAAGGAACCCGCCGGCCCGGACGGCGTCCTGGTCGTCGACAAGCCGGCCGGCCCCACCAGCTTCGACGTGGTGGCGCGGGTGCGCCGGGCGCTCTCCGCCTCCCGCGCCGGCCACGCCGGCACCCTGGACCCCGCCGCCACCGGCCTGCTGGCGGTCTGCCTGGGCGAGGGCGTCAAGCTGCAGCGCTTCCTCACCGAGGGCGACAAGGCCTACCAGGCGGTGGTGGCGCTCGGCGCCGCCACCGACACCGAGGACGCCGAGGGGCGGGTGACGGCGCGCGGCGATCCTTCGGGGCTCGACGCCGCCGCGGTGGCGGCGGCGCTGCCGCGCTTCCTCGGCGAGATCGACCAGGTCCCGCCCATGTTCTCCGCGGTCCGCGTCGGCGGCCGCCGGCTGCACCAGGCGGCCCGGCGCGGCGAGGAGGTGGAGCGCGCCCCGCGGCGGGTGACGGTCCACGCCCTCGAGCTGCTCGGCTTCGAGCCGGCGCGGGACGGGCTGGCGCGCGCCCGCCTGGCGGTGCGGTGCGGCAAGGGCACCTACGTCCGGACCCTGGCGGCCGACCTGGGCCGGGCCCTGGGCGTTCCCGCCCGCCTG
>JAJZTO010000313.1 GCA_021848865.1 Myxococcales bacterium | reverse complement strand
GACCTGGTCGGCATGCAGCTGGAGGTGGCGCTGGGGCTCCCCAGCCTCCCGCAGGCGCAGGTGGTGCGGCGCGGCCACGCCATCGAGGCGCGCATCTACGCCGAGGACGCGGCGCGCGGCTTCCTCCCCAGCCCCGGCAAGATCACCTACCTGCGGCTGCCGGGCGGTCCGGGCATCCGCGACGACGGCGGCGTCTACGCCGGCTGGACCGTCTCCCCCTTCTACGACCCGCTGCTCTCCAAGCTGGTGGCGTGGGCCCCGACCCGGGAGCAGGCCATCGCGCGGCTGATCCGGGCGCTGGGCGACTACGTGGTCCACGGCATCACCGCCAACGTGGCCTGGCTGGCGGCGGCGCTCGACCACCCGGCCTTCCGCTCCGGCGACTACGACACCGGCTTCTGCGCCCGCTACGCCAAGGAGCTGCTGCCGGCGCCCGATCGATCGCTGGAGGAGGTGGCGCTCATCGCCGCCGCGGTGGAGGCGCACCGGCGCGAGCGGGAGCGGGCCGCGGCCTTCGAGGCCGGGGAGGCCGCGGCGCCGCCGGCCGCTTCGGCGTGGACCCGGCTCGGCCGCGACCGGGCACTCCGGGGAGGGCGCCCGTGAGCCGCTACGTGGCCCTCCTCGACGGCGGCCGGCGCGAGGTCGTCATCGAGGTCGAGGACGACGGGCCGGGCTGCTACCAGGTGCGGCTGGGCGACCATGTCCACCGCGTCGACGCCTTCCGCCACGACCACGGCACCCTCTCGCTCATCATCGACACCGCCAGCCACACCGCCACCTTCGACGAGCGCGGCGCGCAGGTGCGGGTCCGGGTGCGCCACTCCGTCTTCCCCATCGAGATCCTCCCCGAGCAGCGGCTGCGGATGCGGCGCGCCCTCGGGACGCTCACCGTGGAGGGGCGGCAGTTGGTCACCGCGCCGCTGCCCGGGCGGGTGCTGAAGGTGCTGGTCGCCCGGGGCGACGCCGTCAAGCAGGGGCAGCCGCTCCTGGTCTTCGAGGCGCTGCGGATGGAGAACGAGCTGCGCAGTCCGCGCGACGGGACGGTGGCGGAGGTGGAGGTCCAGGCGGGCCAGGACGTGGCGTTCGGGGCGAGGCTACTCGCCGTCGAGTAGGACGGAAGACCGACATGGAGGATCGAGGACGACATGGCTGACGATCGCGAGCAGAGCCGCACCGAGAAGGAGCGCTGGCTGAAGGAGCCGTACGGCAAGGCGGTGGCCAGGTCGCCGGAGCGGCGCCCCACCTTCGAGACCAGCAGCGGGATCGCGCAGCAGCCGGTCTACGTGGCCGCCGACGTGAAGCCCGGCCTGGAGGGCCGGCTCGGCCTGCCCGGCGAGTACCCGTTCACCCGCGGTGTCCAGCCCACCATGTACCGGGCCCGCTTCTGGACCATGCGCCAGTACGCCGGCTTCGGCACCGCCGCCGAGTCCAACGAGCGGTACAAGTACCTGCTCAAGTCGGGCCAGACCGGCCTCTCGGTGGCCTTCGACCTGCCCACGCAGATGGGGCGCGACTCCGACCACGCCCGCGCCCAGGGGGAGGTGGGCAAGGTGGGCGTGGCCATCGACTCGATCGACGACATGGCGACGCTGCTCGACGGCATCCCGCTCGGCACCGTCTCCAGCTCGATGACCATCAACTCCACCGCCGCCATCCTGCTCTCCATGTACCAGGCGATCGGCGAGCGGCAGGGCGTGGCCCCGGGCGACCTGCAGGGGACCATCCAGAACGACCTGCTCAAGGAGTACGCCGCCCGCGGCACCTACATCTACCCGCCGGTGCCGTCGCTGCGGCTCATCACCGACATCTTCGCGTACACCGCCAAGGTGATGCCGAAGTGGAACCCCATCTCCATCTCCGGTTACCACATCCGCGAGGCCGGCTCGACGGCGGTGCAGGAGGTGGCCTTCACCCTGGCCGACGGCATCCAGTACGTGGACGCCGCGGTCAAGGCCGGGCTCGACGTCGACGCCTTCGCCGGCCGGCTCTCCTTCTTCTTCAACGGCCACAACAACCTGCTGGAGGAGGTGGCCAAGTACCGCGCCGCCCGCCGCCTCTGGGCGCGCGTCATGAAGGAGCGGTTCAAGGCCAGGGACCCCCGGTCGTGGATGCTCCGCTTCCACACCCAGACCGCCGGCTCGATGCTCACCGCCCAGCAGCCCGACAACAACATCGTCCGCGTCACCATCCAGGCGCTGGCGGCGGTGCTGGGTGGCACCCAGTCGCTCCACACCAACTCGCGCGACGAGGCGCTGGGGCTCCCCACCGAGGAGTCGGCCCGCATCGCGCTGCGCACGCAGCAGATCATCGCCAACGAGTCGGGGGCGGCCGACGTCATCGACCCCTTGGGCGGCAGCTACGTCATCGAGTCGATGACCGACGAGATCGAGGCGCGCGCCGAGGCCTACATCAAGAAGATCGACGACATGGGCGGCATGGTCCACGCCATCTCCAAGGGCTACGTGCAGCGCGAGATCCAGGACGCCGCCTACGCCTGGCAGAAGCAGGTGGAGCAGAAGCAGCAGGTGGTGGTGGGGGTCAACGCCTACAAGGCCGACGATCCGCCGGTCACCATCATGAAGATCGACCCGGCGCTGGAGGCGCAGCAGGTCGCCCGGCTCAAGGCGCTCCGGGCGCGCCGCGACGCCGTCGCCTGCAGGCAGGCGGTCGACGCGGTCCGCGCCGGGGCTCGCGGGAGCGACAACCTCATGCCGCTCATCCTGGCCGCGGTGAAGGCCGAGGCGACGCTGGGCGAGATCTCCGACGCGCTGCGGGAGGTGTTCGGCGAGTACCGGGAGACGGTGGTACTCTAGCTTCGCCGTGGCAGATCCATCCAAGCCCCGGCCGGCCCAGGCGCCGGCCTCGCCGCCGCGCCTGACGCGGGCTCCGCAGCCAGGCCAGGCGCCGGGGGCCAGCCGCGGGCTCGGCGCGCCCGAGGTGACCGCCGACGCCGCCTTCGCGGCCGGCCTGCCCAAGGAAGGCGACCTCGCCGCGGAGAGCGCGCTGCGGCTCTTCGCGCTGGCGGCCGCCACCGGCGCCTCGGGGCGGCTCACCATCGCCCCGGAGGACCGGGCCTTCTCGCTCACCTTCCGCAAGGGGGTGCTCGAGCACGTCCGCACCTCCCACCCGGAGGACGACCTGCCGGGCTTCCTGGTCCTTCGCGGCGTGGTGCGGTCCGAGCAGGTGGCCGAGGCGGCCAGGATCGCCGGCGCCGATGGCGACCTGGTGGGGGCGCTGGTCACGCGCCAGCTCGTCGCCGGCGCCGACCTGGTCCGGTTCATCCAGGAGCACGCCGCGCAGTTGGTGACGCGGGCGGTGGGCGTCGAGCGCGGGGGCTGGCGATGGGAGCCGGGGGTGGCGCCACCGCCGAGCGCCTTCCCGCTCGGTTCGCCCTGGGTGATGCTGGGCGCGGCGGTGCGCGCCCTCGACGCGGGCGCGGTGGTGCGCAGGCTGGGGCCGCGCGAGCAGCTCGGCGCCACCCCCATCATCGGCCGGGTCCGGGTCGAGGAGCTGCGGCTTGGATCGGTCGAGGCCCGGGTGGCCGGCGCCTTCGACGGGAGCCGGCTCTCCGACGTGGCCCGGCTCCGCGGCGCGGACGCGGCCACCGTGCTCCGCGTGGCGCTGCTGCTGGCCGAGGTGGGGCTGCTGTCGTTCGGACCGCCTCGCCCGACCGCCGCCTCCGCCGCCTCCGCCGGGCCGCCGGCGACGGCACCCGCGCCCGCGCCCGCCACATCCGCCGCGCCGCCTCCCGCCGCCGTGGCACCGCGGACGCCGCCACCCACCACACCTCGTCCGCCCGGCGTCGCCTCACGACCTCCGCCATCGCGGGCGCCGCAGCCGCCGCAGCCACCGCCCCGGGCCGCGCCGGTGCTCG
>JAJZTO010000312.1 GCA_021848865.1 Myxococcales bacterium | reverse complement strand
ATCTCCTTCTTGATGGAGTTGGAGTCGACGTTCTTCAGGATGAGCTGCCGGATGTCGTCGTCCACCAGCATGAGCTCGTAGATGCCGGTGCGCCCCTGGTAGCCGGTCTTCTGGCAGGCCGGGCAGCCCACCGCCTTGTAGAGCACCTTGGGGTGCCCGGCCTGGGCCAGCACCCGCTCGCCGATCCCGGCCTGGGCCAGCTCCTCGGCGGTGGGGACGTAGGGCTTCCTGCACTCGCGGCACAGCACCCGCACCAGCCGCTGGGCCAGCACCCCCACCAGCGAGCTGGCCACCAGGAAGGGCTGCACCCCCATGTCCACCAGGCGGGTGATGGCGCCGGCGGCGTCGTTGGTGTGGACGGTGGAGAGCACCAGGTGGCCGGTGAGGGAGGCCTGGATGGCGATCTCGGCCGTCTCCAGGTCGCGGATCTCGCCCACCATGATCACGTCCGGGTCCTGCCGCAGGAAGGAGCGCAGCCCGCTGGCGAAGGTGAGCTCGATCTTCGGGTTCACCTGCACCTGGCCCACGCCCTTCATCGGGATCTCGACCGGGTCCTCGATGGTGAGGATGTTCAGGTCGGGGGAGTTGATCTTGGCGATGCCGGCGTAGAGCGTGGTGGTCTTGCCGCTGCCGGTCGGGCCGGTGACCAGGATGATCCCGTGGGAGCGGGTGATGAGCCCGTCCATGATCTTCAGCTGCCAGGGCTCGAAGCCGATGTCTCCCAGCGAGAGCAGGACGTTGGACTTGTCGAGGAGCCGCATCACCACCCGCTCGCCGTGGGCGGTGGGCACGGTGGAGAGCCGGATGTCCACGTCCTTGCCGGCGATCTTGATGCGGATGCGGCCGTCCTGGGGCAGCCGCTTCTCGGCGATGTTCAGCCCGCCCATGATCTTGATGCGGGAGGAGAGGGCCGCCTGGATCCGCTTGGGGGGGCGGATCACCTCGCGGAGCACGCCGTCGATGCGGTAGCGCACCGAGATGTCGCGCTCCTCGGGGTTGATGTGGATGTCGCTGGCCCGCTCCTTCACCGCCCGGAAGAGCAGCGAGTTCACCAGCCGGATGATGGGGGCCTCGTCGTCGGCCTCGAGGAGGTCGGTGGGCTCCTCGAGCTCGTGGGCCACGCTCTCGAGGTCCTCGGTCTCGAGCCCCTCCATGATCTTCTCGTGCTCGTCCACCGCCCGGTCGTAGACCCCGTTGATGGCGTCGAGGATGGCCTGGTGCGGCACCACCACCGGGTCGAGCCGGGCGCCGAGCAGCAGCGCCACCTGATCGAGGCCGGCGGTGTCGAGCGGGTCGGCCACCGCCACGCGGATCCCGCCGTCCGCCTCCTCCATCGGCAGCAGCCGGGCCTGCTTGGCGAAGTTGATGGGCACCCGCTTCGCCAGCTCCGGGGCGCAGCGCTCCGGGTCGATGGTGGCCTGGAACTCGAGGTCCAGCTGGACCGCCAGGGCTCGCAGCACCTGCTCCTCGGTGCAGGCCTTGAGCCGCACCAGCACCTCCCCGATGCGCAGCCCGGCCTGCTCCCCGCGCTGGGCCGCCAGCGCCTCCTCCAGCCGGGCGGCGGTCAGCTCGCCGCCCTGCAGCAGGATCTCGCCCAGCCGCAGGCCCGCCAGGCCGGCGTGGGCCTCGGCGGGAGGGGGCGCGGGAACGGCGGTCGCTCCGGTGTCCATCGCGCGCCTCAGCCCCCGGCCTTGCCGCCGGGCGGGACGGCGGGCGGCGCCGGCCGCTGCCCGGGGGCGGGCGGCAGCTGCGCCGGGGGCGCCAGGGGAGCGCCGCGAGGCACCTGCCTCGTGCCGCCGGGCCCGACCACGCCCTCGCCCGGCGCGCCCGGACCGCCGTTCTCGACCTTCATGAGCTCGGTCTCCACGTCGCGGTGCAGCCGCGAGTAGGGGCCGGCCTTGCGCTCGTAGTCGATGGTCACCTGGTAGCCGGGGGCCTTGCCGTAGAACTCCTCCATGAACTCCTGCTGCTCCTTGCGCTTGCGCTCCAGCACCCGCCGGTAGTCCGACTGGTCGCGGATGATGTAGGGCGTCAGGAACAGCAGGAGGTTGGTCTTGGTCTTGGTGGTCACCTGGTCGCGGAAGAGCCAGCCGAGCACCGGGATGTCGCCGAGCAGCGGCGTCTTGTGGATGCTGGTGACGGTGCGGTCCTGGATCAGCCCGCCGATGACGATGGTGGTCTGGTCCTTCACGGTGATCTTGGTCTTCACCGCGCGCTTGGCGGTGGTCGGGCCCAGCTGCGGGTCCTTGGAGACGATCTCCTCGGTCTGCTCGTCGAGCTGCAGGGTGACGGTGTCCCCCTCGTTGATCTGCGGCTTCACCTTGAGGCGCAGCTCGACGTTCTGGCGCTGGATGGGGGCGTAGAGGCTGGAGAGGCCGCCCAGGCCCACCAGCGAGCCCAGCGCCGAGGCGGTGGCGGTGCTGGAGGTGCCGGTCCCGGAGGTGGTGGCGAGCGAGGACAGGTTGGTCGGGGAGTAGCCGGCCTGGAAGGGAACGTTCTGGCCGACGCTGATCTCCGAGTCCTCGTTGTCGGACGCCAGGATGTGCGGGGTGGAGAGCACGTTCACGTCGGAGGAGGTCTGCAGCGCCTGGATCAGGACCGACAGGCTGGCCACCGGGAAGATGTCCTTCAGGCTGGCCGACACCGGCCCCTGCAGGCCGGTGAGGAAGCCGCCCAGCGAGAGCAGGCTGCTGGGGTTCAGCGAGTTCAGGCGGCCGGTCTCCGAGCCCAGCGGGATGTAGCCCTTGCCGGAGGGGGTGTTCACCGGGAGCACGGTGTGCATCGAGACGCCGAAGTCCGTCTCGTTGTTGAGGTCCACCTCCATGATCACCGCCTCGATGAAGACCTGGCGGCGCGGCCGGTCGAGCTTGTCGATGAGCCGCTGCATGGTGACGAAGTCGGAGCCCGACGCCATGATGATCAGGGCGTTGGCGACCTTGTCGGCGGTCACCTTGACCTCGCCGGCGAAGAGCGCGGTGCTGGTGGCCCCGGCGCCCGCGGCGGGCGCGCCGGGGAGGCCGGGGGCGGCGCCGGCGGGCCGCCGGGCCGAGGAGGCGCCCGACGCCAGGGCCGAGAGGGTCTGCGCCAGGTCCTCGGCGTTGGCGTTCCTCATGAACACCACGTGGATCTGCCCCTCGCCGGCGGTGGGCAGGTCGAGCTGCGCCACCAGCTCCTGGATGCGCTGGAAGCTGCGCTCGTCGGCGATCACCACCAGCTTGTTGGTGCGGTCGTCGGCCAGGACCTTGGAGATGGAGAGCTCCGAGGTGTCGGCGCTGCCGACGATCGCCGGCTGGCCGGGCACCACGACGCCGCCGATGGCCGGCCGGCGCGCCGGCCGGCCGGGCGCGGCCGGACCGGCCTGGAAGATCTGGTTGATCTTCTCGGCCAGGTCCTTGGCCGGGGCGTAGCGCACCTGGATGAAGCGGACGATGTCGCCGCCGCCCGGCCGATCGATGGCCTCGAGCAGCTTCTCGATGCGGAGGATGTTGAGCCCGAGGTCGGTGATGATCAGGGTGTCGGGCGGGATCGACTGGATGTCGGCGCCCTGGGGCGAGGTGTAGTTGCCCAGCAGGGCGCGCAGCGTGTCCGGGTCGGAGTGGCGCAGCTTGATCACCTTGGTGATGGGCTGCTCCTGGGCCAGCCCCTCGCTGCCCGGCTCGGTGAAGGTGGGGATGGGCGTCTTCTTGGCGTCGGCGATGCGGATGAGCTTCCAGTACTTGCCGGCCTGGTAGATGGCGATGTTGTTGGCGGAGAGCGCGGAGAGGAAGGCGGCGTAGGCCTCGTCGGCGTTCACCGGGGTCTTGGAGAGCAGGGTGATCTTCCCGCGGGCGACGTCGTCGGTGTAGGCGAAGTTGCGGCAGGTCCAGCGGCTGGCC
>JAJZTO010000311.1 GCA_021848865.1 Myxococcales bacterium | reverse complement strand
TCCGATCTGGGCGCGGCCCGCGGGGTCGCCGGGGCGGCGGCTCGGGCCGCCGCTGAGCCGTGGGCGGGGCGCGGCGGCCCGACGCACCGCCGCCAACGGGAAGGAGGGCGAGCGTGCGCATCCTGGTCACCGGCGGGGCCGGCTTCATCGGCTCCCACCTCTGCGAGCGGCTGCTCCGCGACGGGCACGACGTCGTCTGCCTCGACAACTTCTTCACCGGCAGCAAGGACAACATCCGCCACCTGCTGGACGATCACCGCTTCGAGCTCGTCCGCCACGACGTCACCGAGCCGATCCTCCTGGAGGTGGATCGGATCTACAACCTGGCCTGCCCGGCGTCGCCGATTCACTATCAGTATAATCCGGTGAAGACCATCAAGACCAGCGTGCTGGGGGCGGTCCACATGCTGGGGCTGGCGAAGCGGGTCCGGGCGCGCCTCCTCCAGGCCTCGACCTCCGAGGTGTACGGGGACCCCCTGCAGCACCCGCAGACCGAGAGCTACTGGGGCAACGTCAACCCCATCGGGATCCGCAGCTGCTACGACGAGGGCAAGCGGGTGGCCGAGACCCTGATGATGGACTACCACCGGCAGAACGGCGTGGACGTCCGCATCGTCCGCATCTTCAACACCTTCGGGCCGCGGATGGCCGAGAACGACGGCCGCGTGGTCTCCAACTTCATCCTCCAGGCCCTGCGGGGCGAGGACCTCACCGTCTACGGCGACGGCTCGCAGACCCGGTCCTTCTGCTACGTGGACGACCTGGTCGAGGGCCTGATCCGCATGATGGACACCGACGGCTTCACCGGGCCGGTGAACCTGGGCAACGTCGCCGAGCACTCGATCGGCGAGTTCGCCGAGCGCATCGTCGCCCTCACCGGCTCGAGGTCGCGGATCGTCTTCCGGCCGCTGCCCCCGGACGACCCGACGCAGCGGCAGCCGGACATCTCGCTGGCCGCGGCGCGGCTGGGCTGGAGGCCGGTGGTGGACCTGGACACCGGCCTGCGCCGGACGGTGGAGTACTTCGCCGGGCGGCTGGGCCGCCGGCGGGGGTAGGGCGCGGGGCCGCGCCGCCCGGCTCGGCCAAACGGGGGCGCGCCGCCGGGGCGCTGGCCGGGCGGGGACCGCCGCGTTATCCTCGCTGCGGGGGGACTCCGGGCGTGCCGAGCGTCGTGCTCCGCTGGGCGTTGGCTGCGGTCGTCGCCGGGTCGGCTGCCCCGGCCCGCTCCGGGGATCTCGACCCGGGGGCGGAGGGCGTCGGGTCCATCCTCCTGAAGTGGGCCGAGCGCGACGTGATCGACGGGAAGCCCTCCGACTACGTGGTGATGAACGCGCTGCAGTGCTCCCCGGCCCGCTGCGAGTTGACCTCGGTCCGCGTCAGCGCCTGCGTGGCCGGCGCCTTCTACCTCTACCCCACGGTCCTGAACGACGGGGCCGGGGGGTTCCGGGTGCGGCGGGTCTCCGCCGAGAGGCTGCGCCTGGAGTACGACAGCTACGGCGTGAACGTCGCCTACACCATCGACTACCGGCGCAGCGAGCGGCCCCTGGCGCCGGTCGTGGTGCTGGGCGTGACCGGCGTGAAGGCGATCCTGGGCCGTTCGGTCACCGTCCGGCCCATCGTCGGCACGCCGGGGACGACCGGCGCGCTCGTGGACCTCCAGTGCAGCCGGCTCGCGGTGCCGGCGGTGGAGGGACCGCCCGTCACCCCGGTCCGGCCGCCGGACTAGCGCCCCTCGAAGCGCACCAGGCGGTCGTCCTCGAACCAGGCCTTGCGCTTGCCGCCGGGCCAGATCCACTGCTCCTTGGCCGCGGGCCGGTCGACGATCCGCTTCCAGGGGTAGCCCCAGGCCATGGTCACGGCGGCCGGCGCCATCCCCTCGGTGATCTCCTTGCGCTCCACCGCCTTGCGCTGCCCCTCGGAGAGCGCCCGCAGGTCGGGGGTGGGGTCGACCGTGGCGAGGAGCCGGTCCAGCTGCACCCGGACGTCCTCGAAGCTGGCCACCGTCGGCGGCAGCACCAGCACCAGGGGCCGCGCCTCGCCCGGGACCTCCAGGTAGGCCCAGGGGTCGTAGCGGGGGGTCATCAGCACCCGGCGGGCGATGTCCCAGGGCCCGGGGAACTCCACGTCCCGGATCACCACCGGGGTCCCCGGCGGCAGGATGCGCTCGGCCTTGGGCGGCGCGATGGTCTGGCCGCCGGGCGTCTCCAGCATCTCCAGCTCGGAGAAGGGCTGGTCGGAGCACAGCAGCTTCCCGCCGTCGCCGAAGAAGGGGCCGACGTAGACCGCCACCCGGAGCCAGCGCCGCTGCCCGACGAGCTCGCGGGTGACGCGCAGCCGGTCGGCGTCGGGCACCAGCACCGTGGGCGTGCAGCCGGCCGAGGGGAGGGCGGAGAGCAGGAGCAGCATCCAGAGCGCGCGGCGCATGCCGCCTCTCTATCGCCTCCCTCCCGCCGGCTCAAGATCCCGGTGCCCCGCCGGGTGGCGCGGCGGCACGCCGCGCGGGCGGGCCCGCCGCGGCGGCGCTAGACTCCCGCCATGGAGCTGACCGAGAACGCCCGGGCGGTGCTGGCGCGGCGCTACCTGCTCAAGGACGACGCCGGCGCGGTCCGGGAGCGGCCCGGGGAGCTGTTCCGGCGGGTGGCCGGGGCGGTGGCCGGGGCCGAGCCGGCGGCGGAGCGGGCCGCCTGGGCGGAGCGCTTCGAGGCGCGGATGGCGGCGCTGGAGCTGCTCCCCAACTCGCCGGCGCTGATGAACGCGGGGCGCGACCACGGGCAGCTGGCCGCCTGCTTCGTGCTCCCGGTCGAGGACGACCTGGCCGGCATCTTCGACGCCCTGAAGTGGGCGGCCCTCATCCACCAGTCGGGCGGCGGGACCGGCTTCTCCTTCTCGAGGCTGCGCCCCAAGGGCGACGTGGTGCGGACCACCCACGGCGTGGCCAGCGGCCCGGTCTCCTTCATCCGCGTCTTCGACGCGGCCACGGAGACGATCAAGCAGGGCGGGGTGCGGCGGGGCGCCAACATGGCGGTGCTGCGCGTCGACCACCCGGACGTCGAGGAGTTCGTGGACGCGAAGCGCGGCCCGGGCCTGGAGAACTTCAACGTCTCGGTGGCGGCGACCGACGCCTTCCTGGAGGCCGCGGCGCGGGGCGCCCCGTTCGCGCTGGTGCACCCCCGGACCGGCGCGCCGGTGCGCACCGTCGACGCCGCCGGCCTGCTCGACCGGATCGCCGCCGCCGCCTGGGAGTCGGGCGAGCCGGGCCTGCTCTTCCTGGACCGCATCGAGGCCGCGAACCCCACCCCCGACGCCGGCGCGCTCGAGGCGGTGAACCCGTGCGGCGAGCAGCCGCTCCTGCCCTTCGAGGCCTGCACGCTGGGCTCGGTGAACCTGGCCCGCTTCGAGAAGGGGGGCGAGGTGGACTGGGAGGGGCTCTCCGCCTGCGCCCGCGACGGCGTCCGGCTGCTCGACGACCTGCTGGACGTCACCAGCCACCCGCTGCCGCAGGTCGCGGCCATCGCCCGCCGCAACCGCAAGATCGGCCTGGGGGTGATGGGCTGGGCCGACCTGCTGGTGCGCCTGGGGATCCCCTACGACGCGCCCGAGGCGCTGCGCCTCGCCGACCGGGTGGCGGCCCGCCTCCAGGCCGAGGCACACGGGGAGAGCCGGCGGCTGGCGGCGGCGCGCGGCCCCTTCCCGGGCTGGCCGACCAGCGCCCCGGCCCGGGCCGGCGAGCCCCCCCGCCGCAACGCCACCGTCACCACCGTGGCCCCCACCGGCACCCTCTCGGTCATCGCCGGCTGCTCCTCCGGCATCGAGCCGCTCTTCGCGGTGGCCTACGTCCGCCACGCCCTCGGCGACGTGGCCCTGGAGGAGGAGCACCCG
>JAJZTO010000310.1 GCA_021848865.1 Myxococcales bacterium | reverse complement strand
CGCGGCGTGGACCGCGTTCTGCCCCAGCTCCTGGCAGTAGACCGAGTCGGAGGCGTCGGCCGGGGCGGAGCGGATGGTGTAGCCCGGGTCGATGTAGCGCACCGTCACCTCGGTCCCGTGCTCCTGGAAGAAGGCGGTGATGCGCCCGCGCAGGAAGCGGCCGACGTCGCCGAGCACCTGGTTGCCGCTGGCGTCGGTGCCGCGCCGGCCGCGCTCCTCCGGGAGGAACTCCTGCCCCGCGCCCTCGGCCACCACCACCAGGGCGTGGCGGCTGCGCGCCACCTTGCGGTGCAGGTGGGTGAGGAAGCCGTTCGGCCCCTCGAGCTGGAAGGGCACCTCCGGCACCAGCACGAAGTTGGTCTCGGCGCTCGCCAGCGCCGCCTGGGCGGCGATGAAGCCCGCGTCCCGCCCCATGAGCCGGACCAGCCCGACGCCGTTGTAGGCCCCCTTGGCCTCGGCGTGGGCGGCGTCGATGGCGTCGCGGGCCCGCTCCACCGCGGTGGAGAAGCCGAAGGTCTGGTCCACGAAGAGGATGTCGTTGTCGATGGTCTTGGGGATCCCCACCACCGAGAGCCGCTGGCCCGCCGCCCGGCTGGCCTGGGAGATGGCCTGCGCCGCCCGCTGGGTGCCGTCGCCGCCGACGAGGAGCAGGAACGAGATGGCCTCCCGGTCCAGCCAGCGGATCATCGCCTCCATGGGCGGGGCGCCCCGCGAGGAGCCGAGGAAGGAGCCCCCCTGCCGGTGGATGTCGCGGATCACGTCGTGGCGCAGCGTCACCGGGGGGAGCTCCGGGTCCACGAACCCGCGCAGCCCGTAGCGGATGCCGAGGATGTCGCGCACCCCGTAGTGGTGCTCCAGCGTCATCACCACCGATCGGACCACCTCGTTGATCCCGGGGCAGAGCCCGCCGGCGGTGACCACCGCGGCGCGCACCTCGCCGGGCCGGAAGAAGAGCAGCTCGCGCGGGCCGGCGATCTCCAGCGAGGGGGCCGGCCCGCCGGGCGCGGCCGCGACGGCGCCGGGCCCGTGGGTGGTGTCCTGGTAGAGCAGGCGATCGGCGTCGGGGGTGAAGTCCGGCCGCCCGTCCCCGCCGGCCGATCCCAGCCGCAGCGGCGACGGGAACTGCGCCGGGCCCAGGGTGCGGACGGTGAAGTCGGGAAGCGGGGTGGCGGTCATGTCCTCTCCTCGCCGGCGAGTCAACCACCGCCCGGGCAGGGGCGCAAACCGCGCCTCGGGCCCGGCGCGGGCGCGGCGGGCCGCCACGGCGCCGGCCGGAGGCGTATCCTCCGGCCGTGCTGGAGTCCCTGCTCTCCCGCTTCACCTACGCCGCCCTCCTCGGCCTGCTCGTCGCCGGCGGGGTGGGCGCGCCGGTGCCGGAGGAGCTCATCCAGATCACCGCCGGCTACCTGGCCCGGCGCGGGCTGATCTCCTTCCTGCCGGCCGCGGCCGTGGCCTGGGTCGGGCTGGTCGTCGGCGACGCCCTGCTCTTCCGGCTGGCCCGCCGCCACGGCCCGCGGCTGCTCGAGACGCCCCGGGTGGCGCGGCTGCTCACCCCGGCGCGCCGCGCCGCCCTGGAGCGGCACTACGCCCGCCACGCCTTCCTCACGGTGATGGCGGGCCGGCACCTCTCGGTGCTGCGGGTCCCGATCTTCGCCCTGGCCGGGGCCTCCGGCGTCCCCACCGCCACCTTCGTGCTGGCCGACGGCCTCTCGGCGATGATCTCGGTCCCGCTGGTGCTGGGGCTGGGCTGGCTCTTCGCCGGCCACGTCGAGCAGCTGAAGCACGACCTGGCCTGGGCGGAGCATGCGCTGCTCGCCGTGGCGCTCCTCGCCGGGGTCGCCTGGGTGCTGTGGCAGCGGCGGGCGCCGCGCGCCTGACCGTGGCCCCCGGCGCCGGACTGTGCTTTGCTCCCCCGGCCCGATCGAGGAGGAACCCGTGGCCGACGAATCCCGGCGCTACGAGCGCATCGACATCCAGCTGCCGTGCAGGCTCTACATCCCGGGCGAGGGGAGCGCCCTCCGCTTCGAGGCCTTCACCAGCACCCACAACCTGGGGCTGGGCGGCATCTTCGTGGCCAGCACCTTCCTGCTCAGGCCCGGGCTGGAGCTCTTCGTCGAGCTGAAGCTCCCCGGCAAGCCGCTCACGGTGCGGGCCCGGGTGAGCCACGCCGAGCCGCTCGACCGCCAGCTGCCCAGCGGCATGGGGCTGGAGTTCCTGGGGGTGGACGCCCGCGGCCGCGAGACGCTGCTGCGCTTCTTCACGCCCACCCGCTACCACGAGTTCCACGCCGCCATGGCCGCCGAGCTGCCCCACCTCGAGAAGGCGCTGCCGCTCGGCGACGTCTCGCTCATCCTGAACCTCTGGGAGGAGTGGAAGCTCACCGGCGCCGCCACCCCCCCGCCGGAGCCGAGGCGGCCGGCGAAGCGGCGGTAGCGCCCGGGGCGGCGGGAGGGCGCCCTACACCGCCCGCGCCGCCGCCTTCAGCAGCTTCCACAGCGCCTCCACCTCGGCGCGCTCAGTCGGCTCGGCGCCGACCGAGACCCGGATCACCTGCCGGCCCTTGAGGACGCTCGGGGTGAGGTAGGCCTTGCCGGAGCGGTTCACCCGCTCGACGATGGCCAGGTTGTGGGCGGTGAGCCGCTTCTCGTCCCGCTGGTCGGTGGGGATGTGGCGCAGGCAGACGGTCTGCAGCGGCACCGGCGCCAGCCGCTCCCAGTCCCGGGCCGCGTCCACCTGGTCGGCGAGCCAGCGGGCGTTGTCGAGGTCGCGCCGCAGCCGCGCCTGCAGCCCCTCCACCCCCACGTCGAGCAGGTGGAGCCAGGCCTTCAGCGCCCGGAAGCGCCGGCCCAGCGGGATGCCCCAGTCGCGGAGGTTCCGCACCTCGCCGTCGCGGGCGGTGCGCAGGTAGGCGGGGCTGGTGCTCATCACCTTCACGAGATGCTCCGGGTCGCGCACGTGGTAGGCGGAGAAGTCGAAGCCCACCCCCATCCACTTGTGCGGGTTCCACACCAGCGAGTCGGCCCGCTCCACCCCCTCCCACATCCAGCGGCACTCCGGGAGCGCCATCGCCATCCCTGCCAGGGCGGCGTCCACGTGGAGCCACGTCCCGTGGCGCTCGGCCAGCGCCGCCATCCCGGCCACCGGGTCGAGCGCGGTGGTGGCGGTGGTGCCGACCGTCGCCACCAGGGCGCAGGGGCGGCGCCCGGCCGCCACGTCCTTCTCGATCTCCTTCTCCAGGAGGTCGAGCCGCAGCGCGTGCTGCGCGTCGGTGCCGACGAGCCGGAGGTGGTCGCGGCCGAAGCCGGCCAGCAGCACCGCCTTCTCCACCGAGCTGTGGGCCTGGTCGGAGGCGTAGACGGTGAGCGCCGGCGCCCCCGACTGCAGCCCCCGGTGCCGCTGGCCCAGGCCCGTGGCCCGCTCGCGGGCGCAGATCAGGGCGCAGAGCGTCGAGGTCGAGGCGGTGTCCTGCACCACCCCCTGGAAGGCGGGCGGGAGCCCGACGAGCTGGCGCAGCCACTCCATCACCACCTCCTCCAGCTCGGTGGCGGCCGGGGAGGTCTGCCAGCTCATCGCCTGCGCCCCCAGTCCGGCGCAGAGCAGGTCGCCGAGCACCGAGGCGTAGGAGGCGTTGGCCGGGAAGTAGGCGAAGAAGGAGGGGTGGTTCCAGTGGGTGACGCCGGGCAGGACGTCGCGGTCGAGCGCCGCCAGGGCGGCGGGCACGCCAC
Source organism: Myxococcales bacterium (assembly GCA_021848865.1). Taxonomy (GTDB): domain Bacteria; phylum Myxococcota; class Myxococcia; order Myxococcales; family Anaeromyxobacteraceae; genus JACRMN01. The sequence goes on along the minus strand of JAJZTO010000310.1, from coordinate 167 downwards.
CGCCCCGCGCCGGCGGCGTGGCCGGGAAGCGCGCCCGGATCACCCCGGGCTTCACCGGGCTCATCACCGGGAGCGTCGCCAGCCGCTCCCGGTAGTCGGCGATCCAGTCGATGACCCGGTGGCCCAGCCTGCGGAACTCGTCGTGGTCCATGCGCCAGGTATGCCGC
>JAJZTO010000309.1 GCA_021848865.1 Myxococcales bacterium | reverse complement strand
CCAGCAGGGGGCGGGCCAGCACCTCGGCGCGCGACAGGGCGCGCTCCGCCCCGGCCACCGCGGCGAGCGGCTCCACCACCTCCTTGGCCGGGGCCACCACCACCACCCGGACGCCCACCCGGCTGGCGGCGGCGGTGGCGGTGAGGGCCCCGCCCCAGGAGGCGTCCGGGGCGGCCGGCAGCATCAGCACCACCACCTGGGGGGCCACCGCCCGGAGGAAGGTCTCCAGCTCGGCGGGGGAGGGGACGCAGTAGAGGAGGTGGCCCGCCACCGTGAGGTGCAGGTGCAGCGCCACGGCGACGTCGGTGTCGGAGCCGACGGCGAGGACGCGCGAACCGGCGGGCAGGCCGGGAGGGCTCACGCGCTGCGGCCTCCGGTCTCGATGAGCAGCCGGCGCTCCAGGTCGGCCCGGTTGGTGGCGGCGTTCAGCGCCGTCTCCAGCGAGATCTTCTTCGCCTCGTGGAGCCGGTACAGGAACTGGTCGAAGCTGTGCATGCCCAGGTCGGCGCCGGCGGTCTCCATGTAGTTCTTCAGCTCGTGGATGCGCGCGCCGTCGCGGATGGCCTCGCGCACGAAGCTGGTGGCGAGCAGGGCCTCCACCGCCGGCACCAGGCCGGTGGCGTCGGCCCGCATCAGCAGCCGCAGCGAGACCGCCGCCTGGAGGTTGTCGGCCAGCCGCTGGCGCACCCCCTCCTGCTCGTCGGCGGGGAAGAGCCCCACCACCCGGCCCACCGAGCGGACCACGTCGGGGGTGTGCAGCGAGGTGATGACCAGGTGGCCGGTCTCGGCCGCCTTGAGGCAGATGTCGGCCGACTCCCGGTCGCGCAGCTCGCCGACCATGATCACGTCCGGGTCCTGGCGCAGCGCGGCCCGCAGCGCGTCCTGGTAGCTGGCGGTGTCGGCGCCCACCTCGCGCTGGATCACCAGCCCCTTCCCGGACTGGAAGATGAACTCGATGGGGTCCTCCACCGTCACCACGTGCAGCCGCTCCGCCTGGATGATGTGGTTGATGACGGCGGCGATGGTGGTGGACTTGCCGTTGCCGGTGGCGCCGGTCACCAGCACCAGGCCGCGCCGGGCCTCGGCCACCGTCTGGATCACCGGCGGGAGGTTCAGGGTCGCGAAGTCCGGGATGAGGAAGGGGATGGTGCGCATCACCGCCCCCCAGCTGCCCCGCTGCTTGAAGACCGAGGCCCGGAATCTCGAGACGCCCGGCAGCGAGTAGCTGCGGTCCACCTCGCGGAAGTCCAGGGGGGTGAAGCCGGACCCGGGCGCCTGCAGGACGAAGTTGGCGATGGCCTCGGTGTCGGCGTGGGTCAGCGCCGGGTACTTGGCCGCCAGCAGCTCACCGAACACCCGGTAGGTGGGCGGGTAGCCGACCTCGAAGTGGACGTCGCTGGCCTGGCGCTTCACGGCCAGCTGCAGGAAGGAGTGGAAGATCTCTTCGGTGATCGGTCCCTGGGTCTGGGCTTCCATGGGGGGCAGTCTATCCGATCGCGATTCCCCGGCAGCGCGGCGCGTGCCGGGCCTCCCGCGAGCCGCCGCTCCACCCCGGCCGGGAGGGCGCGTCCCGCCGGGGCGATCGCCGAAAAAGCGAGAGGCCGCTTTCGCGGCCTCATCGGCTCGGGCTCTCGGCCCGCTCTGCGGTCTCCGCTGGAGGCCCTTCGACTAGAGGACCCCCAGCGGTGGGAGGAGCCGGGCGTCCGTCCACGCGTCGACTTGGATGGGCAACGGGAGGTGGGTCCCTGCGATTCGAGTGTCGAGGTAGGAACTCAAGGCAGGAACTCCTGAACGGCCTCCGGTGGGACTCGCTGCACTGACGGTACAATTCCCGTGCCGTCGCTATTCCCTAGCGTGAATACGTGAATCCGCGGACTTGCGCCCGTCCCAGAAGGGACGACCCTGCAATTCCTGGGGCCCCTGCGTTTGGTGGGGGTGGTTCTGACCGTCCGGTACACCCACGACGCGCCAAGGGTGCGCAGTCTCGGAGACTTCCCGTCGCGGCCCCGGGAAGCGTGCGACAGGTTATACAGGGGTGATGTTCGCGTCGGTGGAAGAGGTCGAGGCCCGGCTCGAGGCGGCCGGCTACCTGCCGTCCCGGGAGATCTCCACGGCCGTCTACCTGGCGGACCGGCTGGAGAAGCCGGTCCTCGTCGAGGGGCCGGCCGGGGTCGGCAAGACCGAGCTGGCCCGCGCCTTCGCGACCGCCTCGGGGCGGGAGCTGGTCCGGCTGCAGTGCTACGAGGGGCTCGACGAGGCCAAGGCGCTGTACGAATGGGAGTACGCCAAGCAGCTCCTCTACACCCAGATCCTGAAGGACCGGATCGGCGCCGCCATCGGCGGGGCCGGCACCCTGGCCGAGGCGGCCGACCGCATCGCCGCCGAGGGCAACGTCTTCTTCAGCGACCGCTTCCTGCTGCCGCGTCCGGTGCTGCGGGCCCTGCTCTCGGAGAAGCCGGCGCTGCTGCTGGTGGACGAGGTGGACAAGGCCGACCCGGAGTTCGAGGCCTTCCTGCTCGAGACCCTGGCCGACGGCGCCGCCACCATCCCCGAGCTCGGGACGCTGCGCGCCCGCCACCCGCCGCGGGTGGTGCTCACCTCCAACGCCACCCGCGAGCTGTCGGACGCCCTGCGCCGCCGCTGCCTGCACCTCTTCGTGGACCACCCCGACGCGGTGCGGGAGCTGGCCATCGTGCGGGCCCGCGCCCCGGAGGTGCCGGAGGCGCTGGCCCGGCAGATCGTGGCGGCGGTGGGGCGGCTGCGGGCGCTCGACCTCCAGAAGGCCCCCAGCATCTCCGAGACCCTGGACTGGGCCCGGGCGCTGGCGCTGCTGGGCGCGGAGGCGCTCGATCCGCGGCTGGTGCAGGACACCCTCTCGCTGGTGCTGAAGCACGAGGCCGACGTCGAGCGGGCCCGCGGCAAGCTGCGGGAGATCGCCGGGTCCTGAGGGCCCGGACCGCCTCGCGCCACCCCCGCCCCGGGAGGCCCATGGACCCGAAGCGCGTCCTCATCGTCGAGCCCGACGGCGCCTTCGCGCTCTCGCTGGCCTCGGTCTACCGCGGCGAGGGGTACGCCACGGCGGTGTCGGCCTCCGCCGCCGAGGCGGAGCGGGAGATCGCGGCCCGGCCGCCCGACCTGGCGGTGGTGCGGGCCGAGCTGCCCGACCTGTCCGGCTTCTCGCTCTGCGGCCGGCTGCGCCGCGACCGGCCCGGCCTGCCGCTGGTGATCTTCTCGTCGGAGAGCACGCCCGAGGCCCTGGCCGAGCACGCCCGCTCCCCGTCGGCGGCCCACGCCTATCTGGCGGTGCCGCTCGACACCGCGGCGCTGCTGCGCCTCTCCCGCGAGCTGCTGGCGGCCCACGCGCCGGTGGAGGTGGGGGAGGAGGCGGTGGTCGAGGCCACCGGCCCGGTGGAGGTCCGGCCCGGTGCGCCGCGGCCGCCGCCCGCCCCGGCCGCGCCCCATCCGCCGCCGGTGCCGCGGCGCGCCCGGCTCGGCGCCCTCACCGACGAGGACCGGCTCTTCGTGGAGCGGGCCTTCGGCTCCGTCGCCGACCGGCGCGCCGACCTCGTGGCCGAGTCGCGGCGCCGCCGCCCGCCGCCGCCGCGCCAGCTGCGGGCGACGCCGGAGGGGCGGATCTCCCTGCTGCGCGAGGAGCTGAAGCTCCGCGAGGCCCAGCTGGCGCGCCTCTCCGCCATCTGGGAGGCGCGCGAGCGGGAGGTCGCCCTGGCCGACGACCGGCTGCACGAGAAGGAGGTCGAGATCCAGGGGCTGAAGCTCCAGGTGGACGAGCTCCTGCGCAAGCTGGCGGAGGCGCGGGACCGCATCCTGGCGACCGAGCGGGAGCACGGCGCCTCGGTCGAGGGGCTGCTGCTGGAGCGCCTCTCCCTGGAGAAGGA
>JAJZTO010000308.1 GCA_021848865.1 Myxococcales bacterium | reverse complement strand
ACGGGTTAGCTCCTCGGCTATTGGCTAAAGGCCCTCCCAGGCTATTCGTTCTGGTTTCCCCTCTTCGGTCAGAAACGCTCTTAGCGTCTCGAGTGTGTCGGTTTCCAGAATCTAGTACCGGCCGGCACTTCACCTTCGCGGCTTCTTTGGTCTGCCACTGCATGTTGGAAGGGTCGTCACGGCCGCCGTGCTTGAGCGCCTGGACATGGTCGACGACGTAGCCCGGACACGCACCGTGGGTCTTCCCCGTCGACGGGCACGGGTGCGTCTTCATGAACCGCGCCCTCTGCTCCGGATCGCGCTTGATCCTGCCGCGGTGGCTCCCTCCCTCTCCGTCGGCCCTGACTACTTTCGGGCTATGCGATGAAGGTGCCCTCGCCCTGGGCGCGTGACCGCCCCGATGGTAGCCGCCGCCTCCCCGAGAATAGGCGGACCCCTTGGAACTCGAGCCGTGCGACCACGACTACGAGTGCCCTCCGCGCCCGCCCGCGAGCGCAATCGCCGGCGCAGTCGCGAACAGCAGGGCGACGGGAGGCACGGAGCGATGAGCTCCCGGGGAGTCGTACTCATCGCGGAGTCGGCCGTGTTCTACTGAGACCACGACGAGCAAGCATTCTTCGAATGGCTGAGGAAGCTCAAGTGCGTCGAAGGATGTCGCGGCCAGGGAACGGCGCTGCTGATAACCGTCTCGCGGAGAAACGTAACGGATAGCGCATTAAGGGAGCTTCTCGCATTGTTCTATAGGTTCGGCGTGGAGATGAGCCAGGTGGCGCAGTTCAAGACCGACGCGAATCGAGCGTGGTTCGCGAAGCCCGGAACGTATTGGCACGAAAGGACGTTCCCTTCGCAATTGGAGTGATGCGCGATCATGCTCTCCGCCGTCCCCGTCCTCTGCACTCTCCTGGCGGCGTTCCAGTACAACGGGCGGGTCTTCGACCCCAGCGCCGGCTTTCACGACTGCGGCGCGCGGAAGCCAGGGCGCCCCGCGGACCGGCCGTCGCGCCGGCGGACCCGACAGGCGGCGGACGCGCCGGATCGCGGGGCGTCGCGCTGGCGCGCCGGCTGCTCGCCGCGCGCGACATGATCCGACCCGCCCTCCTGCTCGCCGCCCTCGCCGCCTCGCCGTCCGCGCCGCCGCCCCCCTCCTTCGACGTCCGGGACGTCCCGCGCCTGCTCGCCCGGCTCGCCGCCTCCGACCCGCCCGTCGCCGAGGTGCAGCGGGCGGCGGCGCTCCGGGCCGCGGCCGCCCCCGACGAGGCCGCCTCCTGGCGGGCGCGGGCGCGCTGGGCGGCGCTGCTGCCGGTCGCCGGCGCCTCCTACAGCCACGCCGAGCGCTCGACGCGGACGCTGGGGCTCTCCACCAGCGCCGAGGTGGACCTGCTGCGGCTCACCCCCACCGACGAGGCCGGGGTGCGGCTCACCTGGCGCCTCGGCGACCTGATCTTCTCGGCGGCCGAGCTCAGGGCCGCGGAGGCGTCGGCGCAGGCGGCGCGCCGCCGGGAGCGGGCGGTCGAGCGCGCCACCACCCTCTACTTCAAGCGGCGCGAGCTGATCGCCTCGCTGTGGATCGCCCCGCCGGCGGACCCCCGGGAGCGGGCGGCGGTCGAGCTGGCGGTGGAGGGGACCACCGCCGAGCTGGACTTCCTCACCGGCGGCCTCTTCGGGGGGCGGCGATGAGGCGCCTCGCCCTGGCGCTGCTGGCGGCGGCCTGCGGCGGCCTGCCCGAGCCCCACACCCGCGTCGCCGCGGTCTCGCCGGAGGGGACGGTGCCGGCCGGCCCGGTGACGGTCGAGATCGCCTTCACCGCGCCGGTCTCGGCCGAGGGGATCGTGGACGGCAGGCGCGTGGCCCTGTGCCGCGCGGCCGACGCCGCCGCGGTGGCGGCCGCGGCCAGCGGCGACGGCCTCGCGCCCGGCGCGCCGGTGCTGGCGGCGCGGATCGAGCTGCTCCAAGGCGGCGACCGGGCCCGGCTCGTGCCCGACCGCCCCCTCTGGCCCATGGGCGGCTGGGCGGTGGTGGTGGGCGTGGGGCTCCGCGACGCCGAGGGGCGGGAGGTGCTCGACCCGGCGGGCCGGAAGCGGGCGCTGCGCCAGGAGTTCCGGACCGGCGACCTCGACCTCGCCGCCCTCCCGCCGCTGGCGCTCACCGAGGCGCTGGCGCGCGCCGCCTCCCCCGAGGCCGGGGGCGAGTACGCCGAGGTGGCGAACCGCGGGACGGCGCCGGTGGACCTCTCCGGCTTCCGGCTGGCGAAGCGCACCGCGTCGGGGGTCCCGGCGCGCTGCACGATCGAGCCGGGGAGCGGCGGGCCGCTGGGCCCCGGCGGGCGGGCGATCGTCGCCGGCGGCGCCTGGGACGGACGCTACCCGCTCCCGTCCGGCACGCCGCTCTACCGCTGCGGCGCCACGGCGCTGCTCGGCGGCCTGGCCGACGACCGCCCGGTGGCGCTGGCGCTGGAGTCTCCCGGCGGCGCGCGGCTCGCGGGGCTCGGCTGGGCGGAGGCGGCGCCGCTCTGCGCCTCGGGGCCGCTGGCCCTCGTCGATCCGGCCGGGCCCGACGCCGCGGTGAACCTGGGCTGCCCGGGGACGCCGTCGCCGGGGTACTGAGGACGCTACGCGTTCTCGGTGATCCACTTGCCGAGCAGCTCGCCCTTGAGGACGTAGCCGTCGGCGCCGCACTCCTCGACCAGCTTCGACACCCGCTCGCGCGTGTCGCCGGAGCAGAAGATCACCCGGATCGACTTGAACATGTCGTTCTTCTTGATGAAGCGGCAGAACTGTGCGCCGTTCACGTTGGGCATGTTGATGTCGAGCAGCACCAGGTCCGGGCGGGTGCGGCGCTTCACGATCTGGGAGGTGGCCGACTCCACGTCGTTGGCCGTCACCACCTCGAAGCCGGCGCCGGTGAGCTCCTCGGCGATCATGCGCGCGGCGATCTCGCTGTCGTCCACCACCAGCACGCGCCGCCGCCCGCCCACCGCCTGGGCGAAGCGGGCCAGCAGGTCGTCGTCGGGCGCGAGCGCCAGGAAGCCGTCGGCGCCCTCCGAGCGGGCCAGCTTCGCCAGCTCCTCGGGAGGGCGGTCGGCCGCCACCAGGGCGCGGCCGGCGAAGCCCCGGTCGCGCAGGAGCGCCACCGCCTGCCGGACGCGCGGGGGCTCGACGAGCAGCGCGCCCGCCTCGGCGGCGTCCGGGACCAGCGCGACGGCCTCCCGGGCCGCCACCACCTGGTGGCCCCCCGGCTCCAGGGCCAGCCGCAGCATCTCACCGACGATCTCGCTCGGGCTGCAGACGAGGATCTTCAATGTGTGGAACTCTCCGCCCCCCGGCGCCCGAAAGGATACCACCGATCTTGCCCGGTCGTTCGCGGGGGGAGAGAATCGCGAGATGGCCGAGTCTCGCGAAGCGCCGGGCGGCGCGCCCGCCGCGCCGGCGCCGGGAGGCGCGAGCCACTTCTGCGTGCGCGCGGGCCCGGGTCGCTACGCCTTCGACGCAGCGCTGGTCACCGAGGTGGTGCGGCTCGGCCCCCTGACCCGGCTCCCGGGCGCTCCGCCGGCGCTGCCCGGCGTGTTCCCGCACCGGGGCGACGTGCTGGCGGTGCTGGACCTCTGCCAGGTGCTCGGGCTCCCGCCGGTGACCACCGGGCCGGGGACCCGGGTCGCGGTGCTGAAGGTCGGCCCCTGGAGGCTGGCGCTGCTGGCCGACGCGGTGGAGGGGCTGGTGTCGCCGGAGGGCGCCATCGAGGCGGCTCCGGCCGGCGGCGGCGAGGCCGCGGAGTGGCTCGCCGGCGTCGGCAAGGACGCCCGCGGCGACCTGGCGGTGCTGGATCTGCGGCGGCTCGTCGAGGCGGCCCGCGGCCGGAGCGTCACGCCATGAGCGGCCCGCAGGCGGTGCTGCTCTTCCAGCTCGGGCCCCG